>NZ_AKJJ01000100.1:0-25679 GCF_000282395.1 Pseudomonas sp. GM55
GCGGCTAACCCGGCATCCATGCCGGGTTGCCCACTGCGCAGAACCTGCGCTCGGCCTCTCGAGGGGGCAAGAAGATCAAAAGCAAAAGCAAAAGCAAAAACAAGGCGACCGACTTGATCGAGGAGCCGTACGCATTTCCCCCTTGTAGGAGCTGGCTTGCCAGCGAAGGCGTCCGAAAGACCAGTGCAATGTTCACGGACGCCTTCGCCAGCAAGCCGGGCTCCTACAGGGTGTATGTCGCTCGAAAAAACGCTTTGCACAAAATGGATAAAGGTCTGCACCCCGCGGATATTCCAGCCTGATCCCCCGTCCTAGCATGGCCCTGCCTGAACAATAACAATGGAGGCGGTGGCCATGACCCTGCGACCCGAATATTTGCATTCCCTGCTTGAAGACAATCCCGAGCAGGGCCTCTATCGCTGCAAGCGCGAGATGTTCACCGACCCCCGGTTGTTCGATCTGGAGATGCAACACATCTTCGAAGGCAACTGGCTCTATCTGGCCCACGAAAGCCAGATCCCCAACATCAACGATTTCTACACCACCACCATGGGGCGCCAGTCGATCTTCATCGCACGCAACAAGGACGGTGTACTGAACGCGTTCATCAATGCCTGCAGCCACCGCGGCGCGACCCTGTGCCGGCACAAGTCCGGCAACAAAAGCTCCTACACCTGCCCGTTCCACGGCTGGACCTTCAACAACTCCGGCAAGCTGCTCAAGGTCAAGGATCCAGCCCAGGCGGGCTACCCGGCGAGCTTCAACTGCGAAGGCTCCCACGACCTGACCAAGGTTGCGCGTTTCGAGTCCTATCGCGGCTTCCTGTTCGGCAGCCTCAAGGCCGATGTGCTGCCGCTGGTCGAGCACCTGGGCGAGTCGGCGAAGATCATCGACATGATCGTCGACCAATCCCCCGATGGCCTGGAAGTGCTGCGCGGCTCTTCGAGCTACATCTACGAAGGCAACTGGAAGCTCACAGCGGAAAATGGCGCCGACGGCTACCACGTCAGCTCCGTGCACTGGAACTACGCGGCTACCCAGAACCAGCGCAAGCAGCGCGAGGCCGGTGATGCCAACCCGACCATGAGCGCCGGCAGCTGGGCCAAGCAGGGCGGCGGTTTCTACTCCTTCGACAAGGGCCACATGCTGCTCTGGACCCGCTGGGCCAACCCCGAAGACCGTCCGCTGTACGAACGTCGCGATGAGCTGGCCCAGGATTTCGGCAAGGCCCGCGCCGACTGGATGATCGAGAATTCACGCAACCTGTGCCTGTACCCCAACGTGTACCTGATGGACCAGTTCAGCTCGCAGATCCGCATCGCCCGGCCGATCTCGGTCAACCGCACGGAGATCACCATCTACTGCATCGCGCCCAAGGGTGAAAGTGACCACGCGCGTTCCAGCCGGATTCGTCAGTACGAAGACTTCTTCAACGTCAGCGGCATGGCCACGCCGGACGATCTGGAGGAATTCCGTTCCTGCCAGACCAGCTACCAGGGCAGCGTCACCACCTGGAACGACATGTCCCGTGGTGCCGAGCACTGGATTGAAGGCGCCGACGAGGCGGCGAAGGAAATCGACCTGCACCCGCTGCTCAGCGGCGTACGCACCGAAGACGAAGGCCTGTTCGTGCTGCAACACAAGTATTGGCAGCAGACCATGCTCAAGGCCCTGGCCGCCGAGCAGTCGAAGTTGATCGCCGTGGAGGACGTGCAATGAGCATTTGCTTTGATACCGTGCGCGACTTTCTCTACCGCGAAGCGCGTTACCTCGATGACCGGCAGTGGGACGAATGGCTGGAAATGTACGCCCCCGACGCAACGTTCTGGATGCCGTCCTGGGATGACAACGACGAATTGACCGAAGACCCGCAGCGGGAAATCTCGCTGATCTGGTACGGCAACCGCACCGGCCTGGAGGATCGCATCTTCCGTATCAAGACCGAGCGCTCCAGCGCCAGCGTGCCGGACACCCGTACGTCTCACAACATCAGCAACATCGAGCTGCTCGAACAGGCTGACGGCTTGTGCAAGGTGCGCTTCAACTGGCACACCCTGAGTTTTCGCTACAAGACCGTCGACAGCTATTTCGGCAGCAGTTTCTACACCCTCGACATGCGCGGTGAAAACCCGCTGATCCTGGCCAAGAAAGTGATTCTGAAGAACGACTACGTTCGCCAGGTCATTGATGTTTACCACTTGTGAGGCGGCCGTCATGACCCATTCCATCGCGTTCAATTTTGAAGACGGCGTCACCCGTTTCATCGACGCCAATGCCGGCGAAACCGTGGCCGACGCCGCGTACCGCCAGGGCATCAACATCCCGCTGGACTGCCGCGACGGCGCCTGCGGCACCTGCAAGTGTTTTGCCGAGGCCGGCACCTATGATCTGGGCGAGGAATACATCGAAGACGCCCTCAGCCCCGCAGAGGCCGAGCAGGGTTTTGTCCTGACCTGCCAGATGCGCGCCAAGAGCGATTGCGTGGTGCGGGTGCCGACGTCTTCGGAAGTCTGCCGTACCCGTCAGGCCAGCTACGATGCGACCATCAGCGCCGTGCGCCAGTTGTCCGACAGCACCATCGCGCTGTCAATCAAGGGCGAAGCCTTGAGCAAACTGGCGTTCCTGCCGGGGCAGTATGTGAACCTGGGGATTCCCGGCAGCGAACAGACCCGTGCGTATTCGTTCAGTTCGTTGCAGCGCGGTGGCGAGGTCAGCTTCCTGATCCGCAACGTGCCGGGTGGCTTGATGAGCAGTTTCCTCACCGGCATGGCCAAAGCCGGCGACAGCATGCGCCTGGCCGGGCCGTTGGGCAGTTTTTACCTGCGTGATATTCGCCGTCCATTGCTGCTGCTGGCCGGTGGCACCGGGCTGGCGCCGTTCACCGCGATGCTGGAGAAGATCGCCGAGCAGGGCAGTGATCACCCGCTGCATCTGATCTACGGCGTGACCCACGATTTCGATCTGGTGGAGCTCGATCGTCTGGAAGCCTTCGCGGCGCGCATCCCCAACTTCACCTTCAGTGCCTGCGTCGCCAGCCCCGAGAGCCAGCATCCGCTCAAGGGCTACGTGACCCAGCACATCGAGCCCAAGCATTTGAACGATGGCGACGTCGACGTCTACCTGTGCGGCCCGCCGCCGATGGTCGAGGCGGTCAGCCGGTACATTGGCGAGCAAGGCATCAAGCCGGCGAACTTCTACTACGAAAAGTTTGCTGCCAGCGCGGCGTAAATCGCGAAGTGATAGCGAGGGCGTACTCGAATAACGCCCTCGGCAAAAAATCCCCTGTAGGAGCGAGCATGCTCGCGATGGTCGTTAACGATAACGCGCGCTTTCTGAATAGACGCGGCGCTCAGAAGAACTTCGCGAGCAAGCTCGCTCCTACAAGCGTATGGGCATCCGTCGTCATGAGGTACACATGAACAGATTTCACGAAAAAGTCGCACTGATCACCGGCGCTGCCCAAGGCATCGGGCGGCGGGTGGCCGAGCGTATGGCCGCGGAAGGGGCGAAGCTGATCCTGGTGGATCGTTCCGAGCTGGTGTTCGAAGTGCAGCAAAACCTGGCGCCGGCCAGCCAGATTCTGGCCCTGACCGCCGACCTTGAGCAATACGAGGAATGCTGCCGGGTGATGCAAACCGCCGTCGAGCGGTTCGGTCGTCTCGACGTGTTGATCAACAACGTCGGCGGCACGATCTGGGCCAAGCCGTTCGAGCACTATGAAGCGTCGCAGATCGAGGCCGAGGTTCGCCGTTCACTGTTTCCGACCTTGTGGTGTTGCCATGCGGCGCTGCCGTTCATGCTGGAGCAGGGCAGTGGGGCGATCGTCAACGTTTCCTCCATCGCCACCCGCAGTCTCAACCGTGTGCCCTACGGTGCGGCAAAGGGCGGGGTGAATGCCTTGACCGCTTGTCTGGCGTTCGAAACCGCCGGTCGTGGCGTACGGGTCAACGCCACTGCACCTGGCGGCACCGAAGCACCGCCGCGACGCATACCGCGCAACGGTGCCGAGCAGAGTGAGCAGGAAAAACACTGGTACCAGCAGATCGTCGACCAGACCCTCGACAGCAGTTTGATGAAACGCTACGGCACCCTGGATGAGCAGGCGGGGGCTATTCTGTTTCTGGCCAGCGACGAAGCGTCCTATATCACCGGCATGGTCATGCCCGTGGGCGGCGGCGATCAGGGCTGAGGCGAGCGACAAACAACCCCATCCGCAATCGGAGACATGATGATGAGTGTCAAACCCACGATCGTGCTGGTCCATGGATTCTGGGGCGGCGCTGCCCACTGGAACAAGGTCATCGTCAAATTGCTCAGCCGGGGCGACACGCACATTCGTGCCGTCGAGTTGCCGCTGACGTCCCTGGCCGAGGATGCCGAGCGTACGCGCAAGATGGTCGCCCAAGTGCCGGGGCCGGTACTGCTTGTTGGGCATTCCTATGGCGGCGCGGTGATCACCGAAGCGGGTGATATGCCGAATGTGGTCGGGCTGGTGTACATCGCCGCCTTTGCGCCGGACACCGGTGAAAGCCCCGGTGGTATCACGCAACGCCATCTGCCTGCGGCGGCGGCCAACCTGGCTCCCGACAGCGACGGATACCTGTGGGTCAAGCCTGAGCTTTATCACGAAAGTTTCTGCCAGGACCTTCCGGCGACCGAAGGGTTGGTCATGGGGGTCACCCAGAAAGCGCCGCTGGCCAGCACCTTCGGTGACGCCATCAGCAAGGTGGCCTGGAAGAGCAAACCTTCGTGGTATCAGATTTCCAGCGCAGACCGAATGATCGCGCCACAAAATCAGCAATGGATGGCCGAGCGGCTGAACGCCCGGGAGATTCTGACCTTGAATGCCAGCCATGCGTCATTGGCGTCGATGCCCGCCGAAGTGGCGGCATTGATCGACAGGGCAGCGACGGCGTTGGCCGAGGGCTAGGGTCCAAGTGCAACCCGAACCGGGAATTTCCATGGCGACATCTGGTCGGTATTTCACAGAAGGGTGGGTGTAAGGTAAGCAAGCCAACCTGAGAACACTGCCCAGGAGGAGGTGACTATGAGCGTTCCAATGTTGAACAAAATGCACATGAACGGTTACGACGTACTCAGCGTGAACAACGGCCCCTGGCGGGTATGCACCCAGGGTGACCGGCTTGGCTCGTTCGACAGTCGAGAAGAGGCACTGGCGTTTGCCGCGGCACTGCCCGGCTACAGGGCACGAACCACCCGGCCTGCGCGCAGCCACCAGGCCAAATGAAAGCAGGCTTGAAGCCCCGGTCCGCCGGGGCTTTTACTATATGGGGCAGGGTCAGTAGCCTCCGCCGCCGCTGCGGGCCGGTTCCCGGGCTTTTTGCTGCATGTGGCTCCATTCCGCGCAGGTCATGAAGCTCTTGTGGTCGACCATGCCACGGCCGTCGAAGCTGACGTTGTACGGCTGCTGATGGCCGGCCTGAGTCAGCCTGTAGTCAAAGCAGGTACCGGGTTCGATGGTACGATCGCTGACCGCCAGGGGCTGGCCGCCGATCTGCCGGACCTGTTCCTGAGTCATGCCGGTGTTGACTTTCGCGACCAGCGGCTGGTCCTGGTAGATCGAGTTGGTGCTGCAGCCTGCCAACGCGGTCAGTGCAACGACCAGCGTGAATAGAGGCCTGTTCATGGCAGCGCTCCCGCTATTGAGCCTTGTTGCGGCTAATGACCTTGGCTTTCACTTCCTCGGCGTAGCCGGACAGTTTTTCTTCATCACCCTGAAATAAAGAACACAGTCTTTGAACGGCTTGTGCGTCGGCTTCGCTCCCGAGCAGGCGCAATTGCTGCTCTATGCGCAAAAGCTCCACTGCCGACCAGCGCAAATCTGACGCAAGCCCTTGCAGATCACGCCGAAGTTCCTGTTCCGATTCGTTAAGCCACATGATGACCTCCTGAATTCTGCACTACGGAATTTTAGACCTGTTTAACCGACCGGACGTTGTGTTTGTCTGAATCAGCGAGGTTTCTTTCGGTCGGGAAAGTAAAAGCGAACAGGAGAATACGCTGTCCTGTTCAAGTGCCGGTTTTTCCCGCAGGCAGGGCGACGTGAAATGAGCGCAGGCAGGGAACTAACCGGGAGAAGTGATATCAATGTCAGTCGCCGAATCGTCGGGATGGATGTACGGACGATGGCGAGCTACATTTTCTTTTTTCGAATCTAAGGAAGCAGCATGCGGATGTTGATGGGGGGAGTCGCGCTGGCATTGCTGGCCGGGTGTTCGTTGCCAGCGTCGCTGGTTCCGGGCGAGCCGAATGTCAGCAAGCACAGCGCGAAGGCGCCAAAAGAGTATGCGGCGTGTGTTTTGCCTGCCTGGCAAAAGGAAGTGTCGAATACGACCCAGGTTTCGATATCCAACGGATATCGGATCACCGCACCCAGCGTGATCACGGCCGACGAAGTGCTGGATATTGTGAAGTACAAGGATGGCAGCCAGATTTCGCTGTATCAGGGGCCACCCTGGGCCAAATCCGGCGACCTGCGCAAAATCGTTCGCGACTGCTTGTAAGCGCTGGAGTGTGAAAAAAACCGGATGCCTGGCGTGCATCCGGTTTTTTTGTGCGGGTCAGTCTGAAAGGTCGGTCGTCGGGATGATTTGCTCACTGCCCTGAGCCGCACTTTTCCGTTCCCGACGCTCGTTCATCCAGTTTTCCACCTTTGCACCGAACTCCGCTGGGGCTTTGCGTCCGACTTTCCTGGCGATGTCCAGGATGGTCTGTTGGGCGAGGGCCTCTTCCATGCGTTTTTGCGCAACCATCATCGCGCCATGGACCGCACACGGACCGTCCAGTGCCCAATCAGGCGGGGCACCGTCAAACACGGCGCAACGGCCACGGATCTCCCGACAATCGAAAATCGACTTGCGCCCGTCGATGGCGTTGACGATATCCAGCAGGGTGATTTCGTCAGCGGGCCGGGCCAGCTTGAAGCCGCCGCGCATGCCTTCGGTGGCAACCACCAGTTTGCCTTTGGCCAGTTTGGTGAAGATTTTCGCCAGATAGTCCAGGGGAACACCTTGCAGTTCGGCAAGGTCACGCACGCTCGCCTCGCGCGAGTCGCCGCCGTTGCCGACGAGAAAAAGCAGGCAGTGGATGCCGTACTCGACACCCGCGCTGTAAAGAGACATGCAAATCTCCGACTTGATTAGTCGCCAATTCTAACAGCCTGAAGTAAGCCGGGCAACGAATCGTCGCGTCCGGAATTTTCTTTTCCAGCTTGAAAGGTCGGCGTTATGCGCGTTCTTGAGCCTTTTCGGGCGAGGCGTCGACGCTTTCGATGGCGGTCATCAAAAAAAACGGGTTGCAGGATTTAACTTGGATCAATAAAGTCGTAGTTATTCGAGCGGCACAGGTGAGCGATTCTCGAAAGGCACCGACCTCATGCCCGCTCCCGATGAGCGTGACCCATCACGATCGACAACAGTTGTTTATCCTCTGGAGTTAAAAATGAAACAGCACATTCTGGTGATCGGCGCAGGTTTCGGCGGCATGTGGACCGCTTTGAGTGCCACGCGTCTGTTCGACATTCATGGCCACAACGACGTTGAAGTGACCGTGCTGGCTCCTCAGGCCGAGCTGCGTGTACGTCCGCGCTTCTACGAGCCGAACGCCCACCAACTGGCCGCGCCGATCGGCGACCTGTTCGATGCTGTGGGGGTCAAGTTCATCAAGGGCGCGGCGCAGACCATCAACGTTGAGCAAAAGCAGGTCGGCTATGTCGATGCCGCAGGCACCCGACAAGTCTGCAGCTACGACAAACTCGTTCTGGCTACCGGCAGTCGCCTGGCTTCGTCGAACACTCCGGGCGTGGCCGAACATGCGTTCGACGTCGATCAGATCGAACAGGCCGTGCGTCTGGAAAACCACCTCAAGGCGCTGGCCAATCAGCCCGAAAGCACCGCGCGCAACACAGTAGTGGTGGCCGGTGGCGGTTTCACCGGGATCGAAACGGCGACTGAAATGCCGACCCGCCTGCAGGCCATCTTCGGTGACCGTGCCGACATCAATGTGATCATCGTTGACCGCGGCGACAAGGTTGGCGGCTCGATGGGTGAGCAAATCGCAGAGTCGATCGCCGAGGCCAGCGTGGCGACTGGTGTGAAATGGCATCTGAAGGCCTCGGTCGTGTCGGTCGATGCCAACGGCGTGACCCTGTCCGACGGTGCGCGTATCGATGCCAAAACCGTGGTCTGGACCACCGGTGTTCGCGCCAGCTCCCTGACCGAGCAGATTCCGGCCGAACGCGATCACTTGGGCCGCCTGCATGTCGACGCACACCTGAAAGTCATGGGTCAGGACGACATCTTCGCCACCGGCGACGTGGCCTGTGCGGCCAGTGACGAGATCGGCAATTACGCCTTGATGACCTGCCAGCACGCGATTTCCCTGGGCCGCCATGCCGGCAACAACGTCGCCGCGCAGATTCTTGGTGTCGACCCGACGCCGTACAGCCAGCCGAAATACGTGACCTGCCTCGATCTGGGCGCCTGGGGCGCGGTGTACACCGAGGGCTGGGACCGTCAGGTCAAGTTGGTCAAGCATGAAGCCAAGGCACTGAAGACGCAGATCAACACCCAGTGGATCTACCCGCCAGCGGCTGACCGTGTCACGGCATTGGCTTCGGCGGACCCGATGATTCCTGTGGCCTGATTCGAACATCGCACCTGAATGAAAAATCCCGCTCGGGTTCGCCTGAGCGGGATTTTTTTACGCCTTGATTGCCTGTGTGAAATTTACCGTGTATTTTTTCATGAAATTACAAATACAAAATTTCACGAGGCCGTATGTTTCAGCAATCCACCCGGCATGTCGCCAGTTACTACGCCCATACCTGCGCCGATCGTCTGGTCGATCGAGCCGCACTGGAAGGTGAGCAAGACACTGAAGTGCTGATCATCGGGGCCGGTTTCAGTGGCTTGCACACGGCGCTGCGCCTGGCACTGGCCGGCAAACGCGTGACCGTGCTCGAAGCCAGCCGGGTGGCGTGGGCCGCGTCCGGGCGTAATGGCGGACAGGCGATTCTCGGCTGGTCATGCGACATGCCACCGCTGGAAGCGGCGCTGGGATACGAACGGGCGCGGCGCTTGTGGGACGGTATGCGCTGGGCCGCGCGCGAACTGCGTGATTTGCCCGGTCGCCATGAATTCGATTGCGATTACCGCGCCGGCCATCTCTGGACCTCGGTGATGCCGCGGCGAGTGGGACTACTGACCGAGTGGCAACACGAGGCGAGCCACAAGTGGGGACACGACAAACTGCAATTTATCGAGCGCAGCGATTTGCCGCAGTGGGTCGCCAGCGAGCGCTATCAGGCCGGTCTGTTCGATCCCGAGGGCGGGCATTTGAACCCGCTGAAACTGGCCCTGGGCCTCACGGATGCAATTGAGCGGGCCGGTGGCCGCATCCACGAGCAAAGCAAGGCGCTGAGCTATGGCGAAGTGGGCGACGGCTTTGTGGTGACCACCGAGCACGGTCGTATTCGCGCCGATGTGCTGGTGCTGGCGTGCAACGCTTACCTCGATCGACTCGACCCGCAACTGGCCAGTTGCGTGTTGCCGGTCGGGACGTATCAGGTCGCGACCGCGCCGCTGACGACGGAGCAAGCCACCGCGCTGCTGCCGAGCAACGTGTGCGTGACCGACAACCAGTTCGTGCTCGACTATTTCCGGCGCACCCCGGATAACCGCCTGCTGTTCGGCGGCGGTTGCACGTACCTGGGCGGGATGCCCAAGGACATCGCCGCGGCGACCCGGCCGTTCCTGGAACGCGTGTTCCCGCAGCTCACGGGCGTCGGGCTGGAGTTCGCCTGGGGCGGACATATCGACCTGACCCTCAAGCGCACACCGGATATCGGAAGGCGCGGTAACCTTTACTGGATGCAGGGCTATTCCGGGCATGGCGTGCTGCCGACCCTGGCCGCGGCGCGGGCGGTGTCCGACGCGGTACTCGGTCAGCCCGACGAGCTGTCCCTGTACCAAGGCCTGAACAACGGCAGTTTTCCCGGCGGCAAATACCTGGCCGCGCCGCTGGAAGCCATCGGCAAGGCCTGGTATCGACTGCGCGACAGCATTTGAAGCGACATTTTCTGGAAGCCTCAAGATGGACATGCAAGAAGAAATCTCGGCGCTGGCGATCCTGATCCAGGACCTGCGCAAACACAAGAAGTACACCCTGAAGGAGCTGGCGGACAAAATCGGTCGCTCCGTCGGTTTCCTGTCCCAGGTCGAGCGCGGTCTGTCGCGCCCGACGGTGGCGGACCTGACCGCCATCAGCGAAACCCTGGGTGTGCCGACCACCTATTTCTACAGCCTGCCCAAACCCATGGCCCTGTCCTGGGTCACCCGCCCGGACGAGCGCCGCACGCTGTACTACGCCGATGGCATTACCGACATCCTCGTTTCGCCAAAAATGCGCGCCTCGTTCTCGATGCTCGAAAGCCGGCTGGAGCCCGGTGCCAGCAGCGGCGACCGGCACATGAAGGACAGCTCGGAGCAGGGCGGTTACGTCCTCGAAGGCGAGCTGACCCTGTGGCTCGACGACAACCAGCCGGTGACCCTGCATCCCGGTGACAGCTTTCAACTGGCCAGCCATGCGCACTGCCGCTACGGCAACCTGTCCGACCAACCGACCCGCGTGCTTTGGGTTTACACCTGATAACAACAAGGAACAAACCGATGGATGCTGTGTGCTCTGAACTGCTGGCCGAGGTTCGCAACTTCCGCCACTGCAACCCCGAAGTGCGCTACGTCGACCTGATCTCCCTGGATATTCCGGGGCATTTCTACGGCAAGCGCTACCCGATCGAAATGCTCGAAAAAGTCGCTGCAGGCAGCGTGCTCAAGCTGCCGCAGAACTGCGTATTGCTCGGCACTCAGGGCGGATTGTTCAAGATCGGTGATTACTGCTTCAACGATGGAGATCCGGATGCGCCGCGTCGCCTGGTGCCCGGCACCCTGAAACGGGTGAACTGGGAAAAACAGCCATTGGGCCAGATGCTGATCACCTCCGACGGCACGCAAAAGCCGATTGTCTTCGAGCCCCGCGAGGTACTGGCGCAGGTGCTGGAGCGGCTCAAGCGCAAGGGCATTCATCCAGTGGTGGCGTTCGAGCTGGAGTTCTACCTGTTCGACAGCCGCCTGAAGGACGGCTTGCCGCAATTTCCCCGTGACGAGCTGACCGGCGATGCCGATGATCAGCCGAACATGCACATCGAGCGCCTGTCGCGATTTGCCCCGGTGCTCGATGAAATGGTCGAGACCGCGCGTGAACAAGGCGTCGATGCCACGGTGATCACGGCCGAGCTCGGTCCGGGGCAGTTCGAGATCAACTTCGGCCATTGCGATGACGGCCTGCGCGCCGCCGACTGGGCCGCTCTGTTCTGCCGCAGCACCCGGGGCGTGGCGCTCAAGCACAACCTGCGCGCCAGCTTCATGGCCAAACCTTACCTGCAGCACCCCGGCAGCGGCATGCATGTGCATGTCAGCCTGTATGACGCGGCCGGTAACAACCTGCTGGCGGCGAACGGGCAGCGAGCGCTGCGTCATGCGGTGGCCGGTTGCCTGGCTGTGTTGCCGCACTGCATGCCGATTTTTGCCCCGAACCACAATGCCATGCGCCGCCTGAGCGGCACCGTGAACGTCGCGTCCCGCGCCAGCTGGGGCTTCGAGGATCGCGATGCGTGCTTGCGCATACCGGAGTCGGACGTCAAGAACCTGCGCATTGAACATCGCCTGGCGGGCGCCGATGCCAACCCGTATCTGGCGTTGGCGGCGATTCTGGTGGGGTTGGAGCAAGGTCTGGAAGCGGAGCGCGAGCCGATTGCACCGCTCAACGAAGACCGCAGCAGTGGCATCGACTTTCCGTTGGAAATGCTCGAAGCGGTGCAGTCCATGCAAAGTCATGCATCGCTGCGCGAAGGCTTGGGGGCGGAGTTTGTGGACGTCTATTGCGAGAACAAACGTCAGGATCATCTGGCATTTCTGCATGACATCAGCGCGCGGGAATATCGCTGGTTCCTCTAGTCAGCCTTAGAAAATATGTGGATATTTAAGGACTTGGAGCGATTAGTAACTAGATAGTTAATAAAAATATCTTGTTACAGCGTGAAATATTCCGTAATATCCGCGCCGCGTTCACCACCACGGTTTATGCATTTTTAAATCCCAGGCGTCCATCAGCTGCCTGGGATTTTTTTTGCCTGAGATTTGATGTGCTTGGTACAAAAAATCGCCGGGATCTGTAGGAGCCGGCTTGCTGGCGAACCGGACGATGCGGTGTGTCAGGCAGGGCGCATTCGCTGGCAAGCCAGCTCCTACAGGTTCTTCGTTATGTCAGGCTGGTCCTGGCACTGAAACGCGGTTGGTGCGGCTCATCAGCCAGTAATAACTCAGCGCCGGCACCAACAACCCGACGATCCACGCCAGGTCCACCCCGTCCAGCGCCGTGGCCACCGGGCCGACGTACAGCGTGGTGTTCATGAACGGAATTTCCAGGGCAATCGCCAGCAGGAAACTGCCGCAGGCGATCCGGTTGATGCGCCCATAGATCCCGTTCAAGTCGAAAATGTCGTCAATCCGGTACTGGCCTTTGCGCAGGCAGTAGTAGTCCACCAGATTGATCGCCGTCCACGGGATCAGGAAGTAGCTCATGAAGAAGATGAAGTTCAGGAAGAAGTTGATGAAGTCGTCCTGACTGATGGTGCACAGGGCCGTGGCCACCAGGCTGATCAGCAGCATGAACACACCGCGTACCCTTGGCGTCACCTTGAGTCGGGCAAAAGGCTCGATCACGGTGATGGTCGACATGAACGCGCCGTACAGGTTGAACACGTTGATCGACACCTGGCCGTAGACGATGAAGGCGAACAACAGCACCGCGCCAGCGCCGAACAGTCCGGCGACATGCCCGCCGACGTTGCTGGAAAAGTCACCGATGCCGACGCTCAGGATCGCCCCGAGAATCATCATCCACGCGCCGCCGCTGACCGTGCCGGCGTAGCTGTACCAGAACACCTGGGCGGTGGGCGTGTTGCTCGGCAGGTAGCGCGAATAGTCGGCGACGTAAGGTGCATAGGACAGCTGCCAGGTCACGGCAATGCTCACCGCCACCAGGAACTTCGACAGCGAGAAGCCGGTTGGCAGCCATTGTTCGGCCGGGATCGGCAACTGCAAGGCGAGCACCGTGGCCGCCACGAACACCACCAGAGACAGAATTGACAGCAGCTTCTGCAAGCGGTGAATCAACCGATAGCCATAGAGTGCAACGACGAAGCACAACGCGCCGATCAGGTAGATATTGCCGGACATCGGCAGCGGGCTGACGGACTCCAGCGCCTGGGCCGCGAGCAAGGTGTTGCTGACGAAGAAACCCAGGTAAATCAGCATCACGAATAGCAGCGGCAACACGGCCCCCAGCACGCCGAATTGCGCCCGGCTCTGGATCATTTGCGGAATGCCCAGCTTCGGTCCTTGCGCAGAATGGGAGGCCATGAAAATCGCCCCCAGCAACGAGCCGACGATGATCGCCAGCGCACTCCAGAACAGATTGAGCCCCATCACCACCGGCAACACGCCGGAGGCGATGGTGGTGATGTTCATGTTGGCGCCGAACCAGATATAGAACAGCGAACCCGGCTTGCCATGGCGTTCGGTCTCGGGGATGAAATCGATGCTTCTTTTTTCGACTTGCATGGCGATCACTCCTGATTCCGGACGAGGTGGGATTGCAGGCGGGCGATGGTGCTTTGCAGCTCATGGGGCTGGTGGGCAAACAGGTCCGGACGCTCGGGGATCAGGCTCAGGTAGTCGCGGTGTTCCAGGGCGCGCTGGCATTCGGTCGTGGTGAGGATTTCCAGCGCGTAGACCCAGTTGGCCATGATCAGCAGGGCCGAATAATGCCCGGCCTCGGTGGTCGTGGTGCAGGCATCGCTGACCAGGCGCACGCGATAGCCCAGGGCGAAAGCGTCGAACACGCTGGTCAGCACGCAGACGTCGGTCAGCACGCCGCAGACGATCAGCGTGTCGACCTGCATTGCCTTGAGTCGGGCATCGAGGTCGGTGCGGTGAAAGGCACTGTAACGGCCTTTGTCGATGATCAGTTCACCGGGCTGTGGCGTCAGCGACTCGATGATTTCCACTTGCCGGGTACCGGCGCGGTAACTGCCGGGGCCGCCGTCGGCGGCCAGGGGTTCACCGTGGGGCAGGTCACTGCCATCGGCCTGATTGATGTGGCGGGTATAGATGACCGGCATCCGCTGGCGGCGGGCGGTATTGAGCAGGGCGGCGGTATGAGCGACCACCCTGTCGAAGTTTTCCAGGACGAAACCGTCTTCCTGCTGCATGTCGATGATCAACAGCGCGTTGTTATTGTTCATTGGGCAAACCTGATCAAAGGCGAAACACAAGGCACCGCACGCGCCATGCAATGGCGGGCCGCGGGGTGCGTGATTGGCTGTTCGGGTGGGCTCAGTGAACTATTTGCCAGAAGCCGTTCTGCTTGGCCGAAACGCTGGCGCGCAGACGCTTGAAATGCAGGTGCGAAGCGGTCCATTCACCGCGCAGGTAAGCCCGCGCGGCGCCGGAGGGAAGGGCGAGTGATGGGAGACGACCAGTCATCATTGGAATCGACCCTTGTGGGGGCGAGCCTGCTCCCAGGACAAATGCGTACCTGTAGGAGCGAGCTTGCTCGCGAAAAACTCTGGACAACGCGGTGATTCAGATGGCCCGCGTTATCGTTGGCGCCCATCGCGAGCGAGCTCGCTCCTACAGGGGTGGCGCATTTCAGCGGAACGCTGGCACCACATGCTTGATAAACAGCTCCAGGGATTTTTTCTTCTCCGCGTGGGGCAGGCTGTTATCGCACCAGAAGCTGAATTCGTCCACCCCCAGTTCCTGGTAGTACTTGATGCGCGGAATGATTTCTTCCGGGGTGCCGATCATGGCGGTCTTGTGCAGGCTCTCCAGTTCGAACTCGGGGCGACCGGCGAATTTCTCTTCCGGGCTCGGCGCGAGGAAGCCGTTGACCGGGGTGGTCTTGTTGCCGAACCAGGCGTCGAACGTGCGGTAGAACTTCGAGATTGCCCGGGCCCCGACCTGCCAGCCTTGCGGATCGTCGGCGGTGTGCACGTGGGTGTGACGCAGCACCATCAGTTGCGGGCGCGGCATGTCCGGGTTGTTGTCCAGCGCGGCCTGGAATTTGTTTTTCAGGTCGAGAACTTCTTCGTCGCCTTTCATCAGCGGCGTGACCATGACGTTGCAGCCGTTGGCCACGGCGAAGTTGTGCGAGTCCGGGTCGCGGGCGGCGATCCACATCGGCGGGTTCGGCTGCTGGATCGGCTTGGGCACGCTGGTGGACGTCGGGAATTTCCAGATGTCGCCGTCATGGGCGTAGTCGCCGTTCCACAAGGCGCGCACCACCGGGACCATTTCCCGTAGCGCCTGGCCGCCGGAGGAGGCTGGCATGCCGCCGGCCATGCGGTCGAATTCGATCTGGTAGGCACCACGGGCCAGACCGACTTCCATGCGGCCGTTGCTGATCACGTCGAGCAACGCGCATTCACCGGCCACCCGCAGCGGGTGCCAGAACGGCGCGATGATGGTGCCGGCGCCCAGGTGAATGGTGGTGGTCTTGCCCGCCAGATAAGCCAGCAGCGGCATCGGGCTTGGCGAGATGGTGTATTCCATGGAGTGGTGTTCGCCAATCCACACGGTGCTGAAACCACCGGCCTCGGCCATCAGGGTCAGTTCGGTCAGGTCTTCGAACAACTGGCGGTGGCTGACGCTTTCGTCCCAACGTTCCATGTGTACGAACAGGGAAAACTTCATGACGGTTACCTCGGATCTTTTGTTATCGGCCTGTCGACTGCGGGCTCGTTGAATATTGGTATACCATAATACGAGCTGTCTGCAAAAACATTTATCTGCCGGCAGCTCGGGATCTGTGGGAGCGGGCTTGGTCCGGGCGGCGATCCGACGATGGCGGAGTGTCAGGCGACAGAGATGTTGAATGTGCCGGCCTCTTCGCGGGCAAGCCCGCTCCCACAGGGTATGCGCTTTTTCCGTTGACGTCGGCGTCAGGCCAGAACGGGCAAGGCGCCCATCTTGCCGTGGCAATACACCAGTGGCCCGCTGCTCTGGCGGGGCACGATCAGGTTTTTCACGGCGCCGACCATGATGGCGTGGTCGCCCCCTTCATATTCACGCCACAGCTCACATTCGATGACCGCCGTGGCGTTGGCCAGAATCGGGTTGCCCAATTCGCTGAGCGTCCACTCGATCCCCTGGGCCTTGTCCTTGCCTTTGCGTGCGAAGGCATAGGCTTCGTTTTGCTGGCCACCGGAAAGCACGTGGATGGCAAAACGTTTGTTCTTGATCAGGACCGGGTAGGAATCGGAACTGTAGTTCGGGCAAAACAGCACCAGGGCCGGGTCCATCGACAGCGAGCTGAAAGCGCTGGCGGTGAGGCCGACGATTTGCCCGTCGTCATCCAGGGTGGTGATCACGGTCACTCCGGACGGGAACGAACCCATGACTTGTTTGTAGATGGCGGCATCGATCATTGGACGGTCCTCGGATTGTGTGACGCTGTTTTTATGTGTTTGTAGGTCTGATGGTATACCGTAATACATCGATTGCAAGGTCTTTTTGGGTGAACCGATAAACGTACGTCTTTCGTCTGAAACTCAATGATTACGGGGCTTTAAGCTATCAAGCGCTGGGGTGAATCGGGCAGGATACCGGCTCAGATGCTTGTTCAAAGACCGGATCAGTCTTGTTTATAGTTTGGAATACCATAATATGGTCGGCATCTGAGTGGTGACCAGAGAGTCCCCCCGGTTTGGCTTCATACAAAGATAAGAACAGACAAACTCGAGTTCATGCACATGTCCCAGATGTCCCGGCAAGATCCGTTGATCGAGAATCACACGGTCGACTACGTTCCACTCGCAGAGCGCCACGGGAAGGCCCGCGATCTTTTCACCCTGTGGTTCAGCACCAACATCGCGCCACTGCCTATCGTCACCGGCGCCATGGTGGTCCAGGTGTTCCACCTCAACCTGTTCTGGGGCCTGCTGGCGATTGCGCTCGGGCACATGGTCGGTGGCCTGGTGATTGCGCTCGCGTCGGCCCAGGGGCCGTGCATGGGCATTCCGCAGATGGTGCAGAGTCGTGGCCAGTTCGGCCGCTATGGCGCGCTGCTGATCGTGTTCTTCGCCGCGTTGATCTACATCGGTTTCTTCATTTCCAACATCGTGTTGGCCGGCAAATCGATTGTCGGCATTGCGCCGTCGGTTCCGGTGCCGGCCAGCATTCTCATCGGTGCCCTCAGCGCCACGGCCATCGGGGTGATCGGTTATCGCTTCATCCATACCCTCAACCGCATCGGCACCTGGGTGATGGGCAGTGCCTTGCTGGCCGGTTTCCTCTATATCTTCGCCCATGACCTGCCGGCGGACTTCTTCACTCGCGGCGGGTTCAACCTGTCGGGCTGGCTGGCCACGGTCTCGCTGGGCATCATCTGGCAAATCAGTTTTTCGCCGTACGTGTCGGACTACTCGCGCTACCTGCCGGCGAATATCGGCATCACCCGGCCGTTCTTCGCCACCTACCTGGGGGCGACGCTGGGCACGATCCTGTCGTTCACGTTCGGTGCCGTGGCGGTACTGGCCACCCCGGAAGGCACCGAGGCGATGGCGGCGGTGAAGCAGTCCACCGGTTGGCTGGGGCCGATCCTGATGGTGCTGTTCCTGCTCAACATCATCAGCCACAACGCCTTGAATCTGTATGGCGCGGTGCTGTCGATCATCACGTCGATCCAGACCTTCGCCAGCCAGTGGACGCCCAGCATCAAGGTGCGCGTGGTGTTGTCGAGCATCGTGCTGACGGGTTGCTGCGTGGTGGCGCTGGGTGCCTCGGCGAATTTCATTTCCCAGTTCATCGGCCTGATTCTGGCGCTGTTGCTGGTGTTGGTGCCGTGGGCCTCGATCAACCTGATCGACTTTTACCTGATCAAGGGCCGTCGCTATGACATCGCCTCGATCTTCCGGGCCGACGGCGGCATCTACGGTCGCTTCAACCTGCACGCGATCATTGCCTACTTCATCGGCATCATCGTACAGCTGCCATTCGCCAATACTTCACTGTACGTCGGACCGTACGCCAATCTGGTAGACGGCGCGGACCTGTCGTGGCTGGTGGGGCTGGTGGTGACGTGTCCGTTGTATTACTGCCTCGCTACGCGAAGCCAGCCCCAGGAAAACCGTTCGGTGAAGTTCGGCTACACCGACTGAGGCAAAATCGTTTCGTGTTCGTTTGAGATTGCCTGATATGTCACCGTCCCTGTAGGAGCGAGCCTGCTCGCGATGGACTCAAGATCGCTGCGTTCAGTCAGTAAACACGCGTAATCGTTAACGTCCATCGCGAGCGAGCTCGCTCCTACAGAGACGGCGACAGGGCGGCATTTCTGTGTTCGGCGACCGTTCAGGAATGGTTGAACACATTCAGGCCGCGCTGAACCGCCGGCCTGGCTTCGACCGTGTCGAACCAGCGCGATAGCTGCGGCAGTTGCTTCCAGTCCAGTCGATCACGGAACGCGGTGGCGATGGTGAACGCCGAAATGTCGACCATGGAGAACCGCTCTCCGGCCATGAATTCGTCCGTCAAAAAACCTTCCGACCAGGTCAACTGCTCGATCACCCGCAGATCGATGATCGCCGCCGCCTTGTCCTGCCCCGCCTGGTGCAGGAAAAACGCGGCATGGCTGGGGGCGATGACATCGGTCACGAAAAAGAAATAGCGGTCAATCACCCGGATGCGCTCAGGCCCCGGCTGCGCCGGTGCCAGCCGTCCAGGCGCCTTGGCATCGGCATACTGGATGATGGCGTTGGACTGGTTGATGACCAGCATCGGCGTAGTCCCGTGATCGATCAGGGTCGGGACTTTTCCGGCCGGGTTAAGCGCCAGGAACGCCGGCCCACGCTGCTCCTGTGCATACAGGTCGAGCTTGCGTGCCGTGTAGGCGATACCCGATTCTTCCAGGGCGATTGCTGCCCGCAGACTGTTGCCGGTGTTGGCGCCGAACAGCTCAATTTGATCGTTCATGAGTCATTGCTCTTGTCGGGACATACAGGTAGCTACCGAACACTGCCGATGATGTCAGTATGATGAAAATCCGTCGCATCGCTATGCAAAAACAGTGACCGTCCATACCCCGGCGCGACAAGCCTTATCCCTCCACGAAAACTACTTTCACCGCGTTTGATAATCGCTTCTCGAAATGTTTTAAGAGTTTCACAAGCCATTCAGTCAACCCTCACCTCGAACTTCCGATGCGCATGTCACTCATCGGGCGCGCCTGATTGCGCGCTCGTGTTGAGCGCTGTTGCGTGGGCGGCAATCGGACCCTGACTGGCGGTGAAACCTTCAAATAACGATAAGAAACACCCAGGAGCCCCCTATGTTCAAACGAGCGATTCCCACTGCAGTCCTGTTGGCCACCAGTTCGCTGTGCGCACAGGCTGCCGATACCGCAGCCCATGGTTTTCTCGAAGACAGCAAGGCCAGCCTCTCGATGCGCACCCTGTACTTCAACAGCGACAATCGCGACGGCGCAGCCGATCCTTCGAAAACCGAAGAAGCGGCCCAGGGGTTTGTGTTGCGCTATGAATCCGGGTTTACCCAGGGCACGGTGGGGTTCGGGCTCGATGCCCAGGCATTGCTCGGCATCACACTGGACAGCGGAGCGGGGCGCCACGTCGGTAGCGGCATGATTCCTTCTGACGGCGACGGCGCGGCCGACGCCTGGAGCAGCTTCGGCCCTACGGCGAAGATGCGCCTTGGCAGGACAGAGTTTCGCTACGGCACCTTGCTGCCAAAGTTGCCGATCCTTCTGGCGAACGATGCACGCGTGTTGCCGCAATCGTTCACCGGCGCCCAAGTCACCTCGAACGACATCGATGGCCTGACGTTGACCAGCGGTGTGCTCGAGCACGCGGTAGGGCGTGCCTCGACGGACCGCACAGGCTTGTCGGTCGCCGGCAGCACGCGCGAGAGCAACAAGTTCTACTACGCCGGTGTTGACTACAACCTCACCAGGAATCTGAAAACCCAGTATTACTTCGCGCAACTGGAGGACTTCTACAACCAGAACTTCCTCGGCCTGACGCACATCCTGCCAATCGACAGCGCCAGCTCACTGACCACCGATCTGCGCTACTTCCGCACCACCTCGAGCGGTGCCAACAGTTCGGCCTCTGGCCGCGCGCAAGGCTATCGGGTATCGGGTTACACCGACGACAACGACGGTGAAATCGACAACAGCACCTGGGCCGCAATGGTCACCTACACCCATGGCGGCCACGCGGTGTCGGTGGGCCATCAGCGTGTGGGCGATGGCAGCAACTTCGTCCAGCCCAACCAGGGCAGCCTGGTGGACAAAGGGGCGGGCGGCGGCAGTGTCTACCTGCCCACCGACAAGATGATCCAGAACTTTGCCCGGGCCGGCGAACAGACCAACTTCGGGCAATACACCTACGACTTCGCGCCCTTGGGCGTGCCGGGCCTGAAAGCCTCGATCGTGTATCTGAAGGGCACGGACATCAAGGCGCAAAACGCCAGCGACCAGTCCGAGTGGGAGCGCGACATGACCCTGGACTACGTGCTGCAATCGGGCACGTTCAAAGGGGTGGGATTCACGCTGCGTAACGCCAAGTCCAATACCGATGCCGGGCGCAACGTGGACCAGAACCGGTTCATCATCAATTACACGTTGTCGTTGTTGTAATCACACCACAACCCCAGTGGGAGTGAGCCTGCTCGCGAAGGCGGTGTGCCAGGCTGCCCACCGAGGGTTTGAGGACCACCGCGATACCGATCAATGCGGACACGTATTTTGGCCGTTTCGGTCTCCTTTTGGCCTGCCTCACGCTGTGAACCGGCCACGTCGTCGGCAAGAATCAGACGCGGGTTGCCGGTTCGGCAACCCCAGGTCAAATCACAACCAGACGCTTCACTTCCTTGCCCTTGGCAATTTTCAAGGCTGCTGCCGTGTACAGAACATAAAAACCATCGAACTCACGCCACACTTGGGGAAATGATCCATGGACTCAATGAAACGCATACTGGGCGCCACCGTTTGCGGGCTGTCGCTACTGGCCAGCGCGGTGCACGCCGAACAGCACGAATTGCGGGTGTACAACTGGGCGGACTACATCCTGCCGTCCGTGCCCAAGGATTTTGCCAAGGACACCGGAATCAAGGTGACCTGGGACACCTTCGACACCAACGAGTCCCTGGAAGCCAAGCTGCTCACCGGTAACTCGGGCTACGACCTGGTGGTGCCATCGAACCAGTTCATCGAAACCCAGATCAAGGCGGGGGTGTTCCAGAAACTCGACAAGTCCAAACTGCCGAACTGGTCGCACCAGGACCCTGCGTTGCTCAAGCTGCTGGACAGGAACGACCCGGGCAACCAGTACGGCGTGCCCTACATGTACGGCACCGTGCTGATCGGCTTCAACCCGGCCAAGGTCAAGGCGGCACTGGGCGAGAATGCGCCGGTGGACAGCTGGGACCTGGTGTTCAAGCCCGAGAACATGGAGAAGCTCAAGGCCTGTGGCGTAGCGATGCTCGATTCGCCGTCGGAGATCCTGCCGCTGGCCTTGCATTACCTGGGGCTGGACCCGAACAGCCAGAACCCGGATGACTACGAAAAAGCCAAGGCGCTGATGCTCAAGGTTCGCCCTTACGTCACCTACTTCAACTCCGCCAAGTACATGACCGACATCGCCAACGGCGATATCTGCGTGGCCATCGGTTACTCCGGCAGCTTCTATCAATTCGGCAATCGCGCCAAAGAGGCGGGCAACGGCGTGGTCGTCGACTGGCGCCTGCCGAAAGAAGGCGCGCCGATCTGGTTCGACACCTTTGCCATCCCGAAAAGCGCGAAGAACGTGGCCGAAGCCCACGAGTTCCTCAATAACCTGCTGGACCCGAAAGTCATCGCGCCGATCAGCGACTTCCTCGGTTACCCGAATGCCAACAAGGACTCGCTGGCGCTGATCGACAAGGACATCACCGGCAACCCGAACCTGACGCCGACCAGCGAGGCATTGAAGACGCTGTACGTCGTGCAGCCACTGCCGCAAAAGCTTGAGCGGGTGCGTACCCGGGTCTGGACCAGCATCAAGTCCGATCAATAACACCGGGATACTTGTGGGAGCGAGGTTGCTCCCACATTTGAACAATGCCGACCACAATTCCCGCGCAAGACAAAAACACACACTGTAGGAGCGAGCTTGCTCGCGATGGCGGACTGGCAGGCAGCAGCGATGTTGAATGTGAGGGCCTCATCGCGAGCAGAGGAAATTTATTCCCACCGTGAGAGCGACGGTGCGGCGATCCCACCTGCTCGCGAAAGCTATTCAACAAACAAGGCAGAGGCTGCGGCTTAACCCTGTGTTTCCTGTTCCTGTTCCAGTTCTTCCTCGACCGCTGCTGCCTTACCCTTGGTCTTCAACTCGCTGACAATCACCGCCGCCACAATCAAACCGGCGCCGACCAGGGCAATCGCCGGCAAGCGTTCCCCGGCGATGCGCCCGACAATCCCGGCCCATACCGGCTCGCCGGCATAGATCAGGGTGGCGCGGGTCGGTGACACGCTTTTCTGTGCCCAGTTCATCGCCACCTGAATCGCCGCGCTCGCCGCCCCAAGGCCCAATGCGCTGCACAGCAGCAACCAGGAAAAGTCCGGAATCGCCTCGTTGGTCGGTACCACCATCAGGAACGACAGCACCGAAGTGACCGCCAGTTGCACCGCCGTCACCCGACGCACATCGACCTGGCCGGCATAGGTGCTGATCAGGATGATCTCGGCCGCAATGGCCACGGCGCTGATCAAGGTGGCGATTTCACCGGGGCTGAAGTTGAACGACGCACCGGACGGCCCGGACAACAGCATCAACCCGGTAAAAGCCAGCATGATGCCGATGCTGGGCATCAACCCCGGACGCCGTCCCAGTACCAGCCATTGCAGCAACGGCACAAACGGGACATACAGCGCGGTAATGAACGCCGATTGGCTGCTGGGAATGCTCTGCAACCCGACCGTCTGCAAGCCGTAGCCGAGCATGATCGCCACGCCGATGAACGACCCTGCCTTGAGTTCGAACAGGGTCAGGTTGCGCAGGTGGCGCCAGGAAAACAGGGCGACGATGCTTGCGGCGGCGGCAAAGCGCAGGCCGACAAAAAACATCGGGCCGCTGACGGTCATCGCATGCTGTACCAGCAGGAAGGTACCGCCCCAGACCATCGTGATCAGCACCAGCACGCATTCGGCCTTGCTGAACCTTGTAAAACGGGAGGAAGCTTTTGGGGAGTTCACCGACGTCATGACCTTGCACGCTACTGGAGGGGGACGCACAATGCGTCGAATGTTGCGCAGTATACTGCCCAACCCCACTCAGTGAGCAATATAGTGCACAAAGATTCTACCCAACGGGCATCGGTCCTCCAGCACGTCAGTCAAAACGTCCGTCGCTTGCGTCATGCCGCCGACCTGAGCCAGACCGCGCTGGCCGAAAAGTCCGGTGTCAGCCGTCGAATGCTGGTGGCGATCGAGGCGGGGGAAAAGAACGTCAGCCTGACCACCCTCGATCGGGTGGCCGAGGCCCTTGATGTTGCCTTCAGTGATTTGATCCAGGCCCCCGACGCCCGCGATCCGAGCCGTATCAATGAGCTGGCCTGGACCGGCACGATCCCCGGCAGTAAAGCGGTGTTGCTCTCCAAGGCCCAGGCCAGCCGTGAAGTCGAGCAGTGGGAGTGGTGCCTGCAACCGGGTGAGGTGTATCCATCGGAGCCGGACGCCGATGGCTGGAGCGAGCAGATTTATGTCTTCGAAGGTTGCCTGACCGTTATGCTCGACGACCAGCCACAGCATATCGCGGCGGGCGAATTCTTCATGTTCGCCAGCAACCAGCCACACTGTTATCGCAACGACGGGGCAGTGGCGGCGCGGTTTGTACGTAATGTGGTGATCTGAACAGGGAGAGTAAGATGGACCAGACCTTGACCAATGACGCCGACATCCTGATTGTCGGCGGCGGCCTCAGTGGCGCGATGCTGGCGGCGCAGTTGATGCGTTTGCCGGGCCAGCGCCGGGTGCTGGTGATCGAGCCCCGGGCCGAGTTGGGGCGGGGCGAGGCCTACAGCGCGGTGGAACCGGGCCATACGCTCAACGGCAATGCGGCGCGGATGAGTGTCGACCCGGACAACGCCGACGACCTGACCCAATGGTTGACCGAGTACATCGAGGCGGGCGGCTGGCCGGAATCGGATCAGCAGCACGTGCCGATCAGCGAGCTTTTTCCGCCGCGGGGCGTATTCGGTCTGTATGCCCGGCAACGCCTGGCAGAAGCGCAGGCGGTGGGCGCGCTGAACGGTTCGACGGTCGGGCATGTGCAGGCCGAGGCGGTCGATTTGCAAACCGATGCCGACGCCGTACGGTTGACCTTGAGCGATGGCCGATGCTTGCAGGGCGCTTTTGCGGTCCTGGCCACCGGGATGTTTCCCGCCGCGCGCACGCCACAAACCCACTCCAGCGGCTTGAACGCAGCGGCCCTCGATCCGTGGGATGTGGCAGCCATGCAGCAACTCGATCCGCAATCGACGGTCATGATCATCGGCTCGGGCCTGACTATGGTCGACGCCGTGGTGTCCTTGGAACAGGCCGGGCACCGTGGGCCGATCGAAGTGTTTTCCCGCCATGGCCTGCTGCCCCATGTGCGTCGCCAGCCACCGGCCTGGGTGGACTTTCTCGCTGAGGACCCGAGTATCCGCACACCCCGCCAGTTGATGCGCGAACTGCGTCGACACTGCCGGGACGCCATCGACCAGGGCATCGACTGGCAGGCGCCGCTGGACACGGTACGGGCACACATTGGTCGCTTGTGGCATCAGGCGACGGATATGCAGCGTCGGCAGTTCGTGCGGCATGTGCGGCCGTGGTGGGAAAGCCACCACCACCGCTCGCCGCCCTTGAGCGCTGAATTGGTGGAGCGCTTATATAGAGAAGGGCGATTGCGTATTCACGCAGCCTCATACAAGGGCCTTGAGCCGGCGATGAATGGCGGGGTGAGTATCCGCCTTCGGCGGCGCGGCGAGGTGCAGACCTGTGTGGTCAGCGGTGCTGCCCTGATCAACTCCAGCGGTATCGAATACGACTGGCGCCGGGTCGCGCGGCCGCTGCCCCGGCAACTGCTCGCCCGAGGCCTGGTCCGGCCGGGGCCGTTGGCCCTGGGCATCGCGGCAGAGGTTGATGGCGCGGTCCTGAACGCCGAGGGGCAGCCTGCCCGCCGTCTGTTTGCCATGGGCCCGCCGTTGCGTGGCATGTGGTGGGAAAGTACCGCCGTCACCGATGTGGCGAGCCAGGCCAAGGCGTTGGCCGAGCGGCTGGTGCGCTAGTTGCTTGAGTCGTTCCAGGCTTGCGTCCTGGCGCATCTGGTCCAGCGCCTCTTGCCAGTGTGCCACTGACGGGACTCGTCGATCAGGTTGTGGGGCTGAGTGTATATCCGTTGCTGCGGTAACGGCGGCTGGCGGTTTCGCCCTTACGGCGAGTCCCTTTTGTCAAACGACACAAAAGGAACCAAAAAGTCTCGCCCCGAACGTACGGCC
>NZ_AKJJ01000101.1:0-56398 GCF_000282395.1 Pseudomonas sp. GM55
ATCAGGTAGGTGGCCATGGAGCGCTGATCCAGGATCACTTCCCGCGGCAGCGAGAAGTTGATGCGCATCAGCTCCATCATGTCCTGCGCCATGGCGCCGCCAAAAATCAACAACGCCGAGGCACCGACCAGCATGATCGCCAGGGTGTTGAGTTCCTTGGACCGGGCTACCTCGCCCTTTTCACGGGAGTCCTGCTTGCGTTTCTCCGTGGGGTCTTCTGTTTTGTCCTGACCGCTTTCGCTCTCAGCCATGACTCAGCGCGCCCGTGCCATTTCGCGTAATAACTGCAAGGCCTCGGAGGCCAGCGGTTGGTACTGATTGAGAATGTCCGCCAGCCCGACCCAGACGATGAACAGCCCAAGCACCAGGGTCAGCGGGAAGCCGATGGAGAAAATGTTCAGTTGCGGCGCTGCCCGGGTCATGACGCCAAACGCGATGTTGACCACCAGCAACGCGGTGATCGCCGGCAGTACCAGCAACAACGCCGAACCGAGTACCCAGCCGAGCTTGCCGGCCAGTTCCCAGTAGTGATTGACCATCAGGCCGCCACCCACCGGCAACGTGGTGAAGCTCTCGGTGAGGATTTCGAACACCACCAGATGACCGTTCATGGACAGGAACAGCAGCGTCACCAGCATGGTGAAAAACTGCCCGATCACCGCCGTCGATACACCGTTGGTAGGGTCGACCATCGACGCGAACCCCATGCCCATCTGAATCGAAACGATCTGCCCGGCGACCACGAAGGCCTGGAAGAATAATTGCAACGAGAAACCCAGCACCGCACCGATGAGGATCTGCTCGGCAATCAGCAGCAGCCCACTCAAGTCCAACGCACTGACCGCCGGCATCGGCGGCAGGCCCGGCGCAATCACCACGGTGATCGCCAAGGCCAGGTACAAACGCACGCGTTTGGGCACCAGCGTTGTACCGAACACCGGCATGACCATCAGCAAGGAGCCGACGCGAAACAGCGGCAACATGAACGTCGCCACCCAGGTGCTGATCTGCGTATCGGTCAGCGCAAGCAGTGACATGGTTTAGCCGATGACCTGAGGAATACTGCCATACAACTGCAAGATGTACTCCATGAAGGTCTGCACCAGCCACGGGCCGGCCACGATCAGGGTCACCAGCATCACCAGCAGGCGCGGCAGGAAGCTCAGAGTCTGTTCGTTGATCTGGGTGGCGGCCTGGAACATCGCCACCAGCAGGCCCACCAGCAGGCTCGGGATCACCAGCACCGCGACCATCATGGTGGTCAGCCACAGCGCTTCGCGAAAGATATCGACCGCAACTTCAGGGGTCATGGCGAGACACCGCCGAAGCTGCTGGCCAGTGTGCCGATGATCAGCGCCCAGCCATCCACCAGCACGAACAACATGATTTTGAACGGCAGGGAAATGATCAGCGGCGACAGCATCATCATACCCATGGCCATCAGCACACTGGCCACGACCAGGTCGATGATCAGGAACGGAATGAAGATCATGAAACCGATCTGGAACGCGGTTTTCAGCTCGGAGGTCACGAAGGCCGGCACCAGGATGGTCAGCGGCGCCTGGTCCGGCGTCGCGATGTCAGTCCGCTTGGACAAGCGCATGAACAGCTCCAGATCGCTGGTGCGGGTCTGGGCGAGCATGAAATTCTTGATCGGCACCTGCGCTTTGGCGACTGCATCCTGGGCGGTCAGCTTTTCCGCCAGATACGGCTGCAAGGCGTCCTGATTCACCCGGTCGAACACTGGCGCCATGATGAACAGGGTCAGGAACAGCGCCATGCCGGTGAGGATCTGGTTCGACGGTGTCTGCTGCAGGCCCAGGGCCTGGCGCAGGATCGAGAAGACAATGATGATCCGGGTGAAGCTGGTCATCAGCATGACAAACGCCGGGATAAAACTCAGCGCGGTCATGATCAGCAGGATTTGCAGGCTGACCGAGTATTCCTGTGCACCCTGCGCATTGGTGCCCAGAGTGATGGCCGGGATCGACAGCGGATCGGCGGCGAATGCCAGCGGCGCGACCAGCATCAGGGTCAGCGTCAAGACGATGCGTAGCGCACCCATTACTTCTTATCCTTCTGATCTTTACCCAGCATCTCCAACAGGCGCTGGGCAAATTCCGGCGTCGGCTTCTCGGTACTCGGCACTTGCACCGGCTCCTTGAGCACGTGCAATGCGGTGATGGTGCCGGGGCTGAGGCCAAGCAGAATCTGCTCGTTGCCGACCTGCACCAGCATCAGGCGGTCGCGAGGCCCCAGTGCGCGGGAGCCGACAATTTCGATCACCTGCCCCTTGCCAGCCGGGCCGGCCTGCTGGACCCGACGCAGCAACCAGGCGAGGAGGAAGATCAGCCCCAGCACCAGCAGCAGGCCGAACACCAGTTGCGTCAGTTGGCCAGCCACACCACTGCTCACCGCTGGCGCAGCAGCCGTGGTCGCCGTTGCAACCGCTTCGGCCGCCAGCACGCTGAACGGCATGGCCAGCGCGGCCCCCAGCAAAGCCCCCAGAAACTTTTTCACTCAGCGCAGCTTCTTGATGCGTTCACTTGGGCTGATCACGTCCGTCAGGCGGATGCCGAACTTCTCGTTGACCACTACCACTTCGCCGTGGGCGATCAGGGTGCCGTTGACCAGCACGTCCAGCGGCTCGCCAGCCAGGCGATCGAGCTCGATTACCGACCCCTGGTTGAGTTGCAGCAAGTTGCGGATGTTGATGTCGGTGCTGCCCACTTCCATGGAGATCGACACCGGGATGTCGAGGATCACGTCCAGGTTCGGCCCTTCCAGGCTCACCGGATCGTTGTTGCGCGGCACGCTGCCGAACTCTTCCATTGGCAGGCGGTTGGAGCTCGAGACGCTGGCGTCGGCGGCCAGCAGTGCATCGATCTCGGCCTGCCCGGCATCACCGGTTTCTTCCAGGGCCGCGGCCCATTCATCGGCCAGAGCCTGGTCGTCTTGGGTGTTCATATTGTCAGTGTCCTCGGCGAGCAAAAGTTCAGAATTCGGTAATTCGCGAATGGGTACGAGCGCCGGTCAACGGCGCTCGATCGGCTCGATCACTTGCAACGCCAGGTTGCCCTTGTGCGAGCCCATCTTGACCTTGAAGGCCGGCACGCCGTTGGCGCGCATGATCATTTCTTCCGGCATCTCGACCGGGATCACATCCCCCGGCTGCATGTGCAGGATGTCGCGCAGGCGCAACTGACGACGAGCCACCGTTGCGCCGATCGGCACGTCGACGTCCAGCACGTCCTGGCGCAGGGCGTTGACCCAACGCTCGTCCTGGTCGTCGAGGTCCGACTGGAAGCCGGCGTCGAGCATTTCGCGCACCGGCTCGATCATCGAGTACGGCATGGTCACGTGCAGGTCGCCGCCACCGCCATCGAGTTCGATGTGGAAGGTCGACACCACAATGGCTTCGCTCGGGCCGACGATGTTGGCCATGGCCGGGTTCACTTCCGAGTTGATGTACTCGAAGTTGACTTCCATGATCGCCTGCCAGGCTTCCTTCAAATCGACGAACGCCTGCTCCAGCACCATGCGCACCACACGCAGTTCGGTTGGTGTGAACTCACGGCCTTCGATCTTGGCGTGCCGGCCGTCACCGCCGAAGAAGTTGTCCACCAGCTTGAACACCAGTTTGGCGTCGAGGATGAACAGCGCGGTGCCGCGCAGGGGTTTGATCTTGACCAGGTTGAGACTGGTCGGCACGTACAGCGAGTGCACGTATTCGCCGAACTTCATCACCTGCACGCCGCCGACCGCCACGTCTGCCGAGCGACGCAGCATGTTGAACATGCTGATGCGGGTATAGCGGGCAAAACGCTCGTTGATCATTTCCAGGGTCGGCATGCGTCCACGGACGATGCGATCCTGGCTGGTCAGGTCGTAGCTTTTGACTGTGCCGGGTTCGGCAGCGTTATCGGTCTGTACCAGACCATCGTCGACACCATGCAGCAGCGCGTCGATCTCATCCTGGGACAGCAGGTCCTGCACGGCCATGTCGTGTTCCTACTGCAGTACGAAATTAGTGAAAAGCAACTGTTCGATCACCACTTTGCCGAGCTCTTTCTGCGCCACTTCCTGCACGCTGGCGGTGGCTTTCTGCCGCAGCATTTCCTGGCCGACCGGCGACGCCAGGGTCGCAAAGTCCTGCCCGGAGAACAGCATGACCAGGTTATTGCGGATCACCGGCATGTGGACCTTGAGCGCATCCAGATCCGCCTGGTTGCGCGCGAGCATGGTGATGCTCACTTGCATGTAGCGCTGGCGACCGTTCTGGTTGAAGTTGGCCACGAAGGCCGGCGCCATCGACTCGAAAATCGCTGGCTGTTTGCCGACGGGAGCCGTTTCCGCCACGGCGGCAGGCTTGCTCTGAGCGCTGTGCATGAAGTACCAGGTCGCCCCCACGGACACACCGATCGCCAGCAGCAGGGCCACCACGATCACGATAATCAGCTTGAGTTTGCCTTTGGTTGCGGGGTCTTTTACTGCTGCGTCGCTCTTCGCCATGCCAATAATCCGTCACTAATCGGGTTTCACAGTCGCACGGCAAGGCAAGAGCAAGTGTTATGCCAGAAATGTCGGAGGTAGGAGAGTCGGCAAATGTTCGGCAACGCCAATCACCTGTAGGAGCTGGCTTGCCAGCGAAAGACGCGTGTCAGTCAATACAGTCGGTGACTGACACACCGCCTTCGCTGGCAAGCCAGCTCCTACAGGAGAGAGTGGTAGATCAGGCGTAGTAGTCGACCGCGCTGGAGCCGATCACGCTGGTGGTGTTGGCGGCTACTTCAGCAACGCTCTGGGACATGTCGTCATCCATCGAATCGAGGCGACCACCGCTCGCATGGCTGCGACCACTTTGTGCTTGCTGGTTTTGACCCTGGTTTTGCGAACCGCGAGACTGGTCCGAAACATTGACATCGACCTGCCCCATGCCCTGCTGCGCAAACATGTCGCGCAAGCGATGGACCTGGCCATCCAGTGCCTCGCGGACTCCCGGATGCGCACTCATGAACGTGACCTGGGTCTGCTGGTCGGGAACCATGTTCACCCGAATGTCCAGGCGTCCCAGCTCGGCGGGCTGCAACTGGATGTCCGCCGCCTTGAGATTGGCGCTGGACAGGTACATGACCCGGTTCACCACCTCTTCGGTCCACCCACTCTGATGCATGGCGATCGGCTGGTTCACCGGCAAGGCATTGGCGGTCTTCGGTGTGGCCGCCTGGGTCAGCGCTGCCAGGCGGTTGGCGAAATCATCGACACGGGTGTCGCTGCTGGCGGACTTGAGGTCCTTCAGACCGTCATCGATCAAGCCGCTGAAAGCCTTGTCGTCCCCCTGACCGGTGCTGCTCTTGTCGTCCTGAACATCCCGCATGGTCGCCATGCCGGCGGCAAAGTTTTGCGCTGGCGTCAGCTCACCGTCAGCCTGGGCTTGCGCCTGTGTCGGTGCGGACTTGGGCTGCGCCTGGCTGGACGCCGATACGTGACCGCTCTGCTCCATCGCCAGGCGCACCGCCGGCAATGCGTCGAGGGGATCAGCTTCGGGGTCGAAATCGCCGTCAGTACTGGTCAACGCCGCAGCACTTGCAGCCGTGATCACCGCAGCAACCGGCGCTTCAACCACGGGCTGCGCCCCATCGGCTACGGCAGGCGTTGTCGGCGTCGGCGCAGGCACCACTGGCTGTATGGCTGGCTGCAATGAGGGATCAAGCGCCGGATCGACCGGCGCAGCATCGACGACCGGCGCCGAGTCGGTATCCGACGCATCATCGCCGGCTGCCTTGTCGTCAGCCTGTACCGGCTTGTCGGCAGGCAAGGATTTGCCGCCATCGGCAACCACCGGCTCCTCGGCGGCAGACTTGCCGTCGCCAGCGTCTTTTTTTCCGGCGACTTCGCAGGTTTTGTCACGCCCCGCCCCGGACGACGCATCCGCCACCGCATTGGGCTTGCCCTGCGCCTGATTGGCGTAGACATGAGCGAAGCTTGCAGCCTTGTCCCCGGGCTCAGCGGTCAGCGCCGGAGGATTGGCGGAGGCGGCTTGAGTCTTGGCCTGCCTGGAGGCCTGAAGCAGAATATTGGGGGTAACGGGCATGAAACGGTCTCCGCTGCACGGGGCTCGTAAGTACAGTTGGATGAGTTGACTGCAAAGGCCGAGCCAGTTTCACTCAAAGGAGAGCAAATGCAGCGCATGCTCAGATTTTTGCCGGGCAACGCTGTCGTTCAGCTTCGTACAGAGGCCGGATATCGGCGAACTCGCGGTCGATTTCGCGGACCAGTTCCTGAACGCCGGTGCATGGCGAACTACTGGCCTGCTGCTCGAGTTGATGGCACAGCTCGGTCAGCCTGGCTGCGCCCATATTGCTGCTGCTGCCTTTGAAGCTATGGGCGGTTTCAACGAGCAGTGCGGCACTGTCAGTTGCTCTCAAGACTTTCAGGCGCTCTTCGGAGTCTGCAAGAAAGATATCCAGCAGGTCCGGATAGCCATCTTCCATCACTTCCTGCAATGCACTCAGCACGCTGCGATCCACATGTGTGTCGTCCACTTGCTCACTCCTTGATCAAGAATGCGCGGATTATGCCAGAGCCTCCCAGATAAACTCCACGCGTGCACTTCGACCATCGTCGGTCCAGCGGGCATTACGTCCCAACTGGCGGATCAGGCTGACCCCACGTCCCGACAGGCGGATGTCTTCCAGAGGTCTTTGCATCATCCGTTCGACATCGAAACCCTTGCCGCTGTCTTCGATGTGAATGGTCAGGCAACCGCCGTCGTCTGTTGGCGCCACCTGCAAATGTAGTCGCACATAGCCTTCCTGAAGCTCGTCCAGCCGCGTATTGCGCTCTTGATAATATCGCGCAAAACCCGAGGCATCGCGTTTGAGGCTCGAATCCAGCCCCAGCACGCCATGCTCCAGCGCATTGGAGTAGAGCTCCGCCAGTACGCTGTAGAGCGCACCGCTCTGAGCCCGAAGGCCATGAACCTCCAGCAGCAATTGCAACAGATAGGGCAACGGATTGAAACGCTTGAGCGTGGCGGCGCGAAATTCGAAACTCACCGACCAGTCCAGCGGACAGGACTGGCCGCTGTCGGAGTAGATCAACGCTGGCGGAGTGATCTGCGCCGGCTCAAGCAGGCTGATTTCGACCATGCTGACATCGTCGCGGTTCTCTCCGCCGAAATCGCGAAGCGCCTGCTCGATTTCTTCGAATAGCGCATCTGGCTGATGGTTGGCGGCAAACACCTGCTGCAATCGCTGCTCGCCAAACAACTGATCATTGGCGTCGCAGGTATCGATCACCCCATCGGACAACAGGAAAACCCGATCCCCGAGCGCCATGGGAAACACATCGGTGCGTTCATCGAAGGATTCCGGGCTCAGCACACCCAAAGGCAGGTGCCGCGCCGGAAGAGGCGTTCGCTCGCCACTGGCAATGCAATGCAGGTAACCGTCCGGCATCCCACCGTTCCAGACTTCCACCGAACGGCGCTGGAAACTCAGGCACAGCAACGTGGCACAGCAGAACATGTCCACCGGCAGGATGCGCTTGAGCTTGGCATTCATCTCACGCAGGGTTTCCGCCAGGCCATAGCCCTTGGCCGTCATCCCGTAAAACACTTCGGCCAGGGGCATGGCCCCCACTGCCGCCGGCAGACCGTGGCCGGTGAAGTCGCCCAGCAGTACGTGCATGTCTCCGGCCGGCGTGAACGCGGCCAGCAACAGGTCGCCGTTGAACAGCGCATAGGGCGATTGCAGATAACGGATGTTTGGCGCGGCATTCAGGCAGCCTGAGTGCGCCACCTTGTCGAAAACGGCCTTGGCCACACGTTGCTCGTTGAGCAGATAGTCGTGGTGCCGGGCGATCTGGTCACGCTGTTGCAGTACCGTGTCCTGCAAGCGCCGCAAGCGATCCATCGCCTTGATCTTGGCTGCGAGAATCACCTGGTTGTAGGGCTTTGCCAGAAAGTCGTCACCGCCGACCTCCAGACAACGGGCCAGCGCTTCGCTTTCGGACAAGGAAGTGAGGAAGATGATCGGCACCAGGGTTTCCCCGGCCAGAACCTTGATTTGCCGGGCCGCCTCGAAGCCGTCCATCACCGGCATCAGCGCATCCATCAACACCAGATGCGGTGATTGCTGGCGAAACACCTCGACCGCTTCGGCACCGTTGGCCGCCGTCAGCACTTCGTGCCCCTGGCGGCGCAGGATGCTCGACAACAGCAGGCGATCGGCGGCGCTGTCCTCGGCAATCAGGATCGTCAGCGGCTCCAGTGGCTGCATGGCAATCAACTGATGTCGAACAGCTTGTCGAAGTTGGAGATGGCGAGGATCTTGCGCACGTCGGTACTGCTGTTGACGACGCGGATATCAGAGTCGTCGCCACCGGCGTGATCACGCAGCAGAAGCAGCATGCCCAAGGCCGAGCTGTCGAGGTAAGTGGCGTCTTTCAGGTCGACCACAACCGCCGAGAGCTCTTTATCTTCGTAGGATTCCCGAAATTCCTGGTGCTTGGCGAAATCGAATCGTCCCTTGACCGATATCGTCAGTTTTTGCCCATCCGGAGAGACTTCTGTAACGACTGACATTTCATGGCTTCCTTGTCATTGATAAACCCGCTTGCACAAGGTTTAGCATTTGGTAGAGGTTGGAGCAAGGCGGGAAGTTGTGGTGACTGTCGGATCGTTATTGCTCGCGATGGTCGTCAATATTATCGCTTTACACCTGACAACCCCGTGCGCTTACAGGTTTATCGCGAGCGAGCACGCTCCTACAGGCGATCCTGCCGCGGCAGGCGCTGGGACAATTCATCCAGCAGTTTCTGCTCGCGCCGCTCTTCAAGCGCCCGCGCCTCATCGGCATAGCGCTGAACCAGCTTGCGCAAACCTTCGACCCGGGCAAATGCCTGCTGCCAGGTTTCCCGAGCCTTGTTCAGGTTATTCTGATGCCAGGCCAGGCTTTGCCGCTGCTGGTCGATGGCCGTGCCCAGTTGCGCAAGAAAGCCCTGATAGCCCAGCAACCATTGGCCCGAAACGCCGCCGCTACCGCGTACGATCCATTGTTCCTGATAGTCGAGACGGAAGGCTTCAAGGTCGGCGAGTTTGCTTTCCGCCAGGCGAACCTGCCCTTGAAAGTGCCCCAGGCGCTGGACCGCGGTTTTCTCGGCCTTTTCGGCCATTTCCACCACCGGCGCCAGCCTTCCTGCCCGACTCTGGGCCATGACCGCTTAACCGCCTGCCGCGGGCGCGAAGATCGAGGCGAGATACGCTTCGCTTTCGCCCAGGCTGATGCTGTCGTTGAGGCCCTGACGCAGGTATTTGACCAATTGCGGTTGCAGGGAAATCGCCAGATCGGTCTCCCGATCTCCGCCGGCGACATAGGCGCCAACGCTGATCAGATCGCGGCTCTGCTGATAGCGCGACCACAACTGCTTGAAATACTGCGCACGGGTCATGTGTTCCGGCGACACCACCGCCGGCATGACCCGGCTGATGGACGCCTCGATATCGATGGCCGGGTAATGACCTTCCTCGGCCAGTCGCCGGGACAGCACGATGTGCCCATCGAGCACGCCTCGCGCCGAGTCGGCGATCGGGTCCTGCTGGTCGTCGCCTTCGGACAGCACGGTGTAGAACGCGGTGATCGAACCACCGCCCTTCTCCGCGTTACCGGCACGCTCCACCAGTTTCGGCAACTTGGCGAATACCGACGGTGGATAGCCCTTGGTCGCCGGCGGCTCGCCAATGGCCAGGGCGATTTCCCGCTGGGCCTGGGCGAATCGGGTCAGGGAGTCCATCAGTAACAGAACGTTCTTGCCCTTGTCGCGGAAATACTCGGCGATACGCGTGCAATACATGGCAGCGCGCAATCGCATCAGCGGCGCATCGTCCGCCGGGGACGCCACGACCACTGAACGCTTGAGCCCTTCTTCACCAAGGATATGCTCGATGAATTCCTTGACTTCACGACCCCGCTCACCGATCAGCCCGACGACAATAATGTCGGCCTCGGTAAAGCGCGTCATCATCCCCAGCAACACCGATTTACCGACACCGGTACCGGCAAACAGGCCGAGCCGCTGGCCGCGACCGACCGTCAACATGCCGTTGATACAACGGATGCCCACGTCCAGCGGTTCGCTGATCGGCTCACGCTTGAGCGGGTTGATGGTCGGGCCATCCATGGGTACCCAGTCTTCAGCCTTCATCCCGCCCTTGCCGTCCAGGGCACGACCGGCGCCATCGAGTACGCGTCCGAGCATGCTCATGCCCATCGGCAAGCGACCGCTGTCCGACAGCGGAACCACCCGGGCGCCGGGCGCAATACCGGCGACGCTACCGACGGGCATCAGAAACACTTTGCTGCCGGAGAAGCCCATGACTTCGGCTTCGACCTGCACCGGGTGATAGCTGTCGTCGTTGATGACCATGCAGCGACTGCCCATGGCCGCGCGCAGGCCCTCGGCTTCGAGGGTCAGGCCGACCATGCGCAGCAGTCGGCCTTCGAGAATCGGTGCGCCCTCCAATTGCGTGGCCTCGGCATAACTGCCAAGGCGCTTGGCAAAACTGGTGCGTTCAAGGCGCATCGGCAATGTCCGACGCAGGCTTGCTTTCGATCGGCAGTTCCAGGCTGACGTCCGGTGCGGCCGGGTGCAATGCCTGCTCGTGGAGCTGATCGAACAGCTTGTCCATCACCCGCGCGACGCGGGTTTCCACCGTGGCATCGATGCGACTGTGTTCGGTCTCGACCCGACATCCGCCAGGCAACAGCGCTTCGTCTTCGACGATGCGCCAGGTTTCTTCATGGCGTTCGCGCAGGGCTTTGACCTGTTCGAAATCCTGCGGATTGATGTACAGCCGCACATTGCCCACGCCCAGCGGCAACAGCTTCAGCGCTTCGCGCATGACGTGTTCGATCTGCGTCGAGTCGATGGCCAGTTCGCGCTGGATCACCTGCCTGGTGATGTGCTGCACGAGGTCGACCAGGGACTTTTCGATCTGGGTGTCCTGTTCGGCAATGGGCTCGAACAGGTGCGCCATCAGTTGCTCCAGCGCCGCAATCTTGGCCGCCAGGGCCACTTCGGCTTCCTGACGGACCTTGAGCGTGGTGCTGTGGAATCCTTCTTTCTCACCCACCGCGAAGCCTTCGTTGTAGGCTTCCTGGCGAATGCTTTCGAGTTCTTCGAGGGTCAGTGGCTGGACTTCCTCCAGCGGCACTTCCTCCATTTCCGGCGGCTCGGGTTCCGGCTCCGGCTCGGGCTCGGGTTCCGGCGGATCGAAACTGGGCAGCGCCCAGGTATCGAAGCCACTGACATCCCTGGCCCGGATCAGGTCAGTGGGTGCATCATCATTCTTGACCATGGTGTTAGATCATTTCCTCGCCGCCCTTGCCGCCGAGAACGATCTCTCCGGCTTCGGCCATACGGCGGGCGATGGTGAGGATTTCCTTCTGCGCGGTTTCCACGTCGCTGACGCGCACCGGGCCCTTGGCTTCCAGGTCGTCGCGCAACAGTTCGGCCGCACGCTTGGACATGTTCTTGAAGATTTTCTCTTTGACGTTTTCGTCCGAACCCTTGAGGGCCAGCACCAGCACGTCGGAGGACACTTCGCGCAGCAGCGCCTGGATCCCGCGGTCGTCGACATCGGCCAGGTTGTTGAAGACGAACATGAGGTCTTCGATCTGACCGGACAGGTCTTCGTCGACTTCGCGAATCGAATCCATGAGCTGGCCTTCGATCGAGCTGTCGAGGAAGTTCATGATGTCCGCCGCACGCTTGATGCCACCCAGGTTGGTGCGTGAGGCATTCGAGTTGCCGGAGAACTGCTTCTCGAGAATCTGGTTGAGTTCTTTCAGGGCCGCTGGCTGTACGGTGTTCAGCGAGGAGACTCGCAGGATGATGTCCAGCCGTACCTTGTGGTCGAAGTTGCCGAGCACTTCACCGGCCTGGTCCGGATCGAGATACGCCACCACGATCGCCTGGATCTGCGGGTGCTCGTAACGGATCACGTCGGCGACGGCACGCGGCTCCATCCACTTCAGGCTGTCGAGGCCGCTGGTGTTGCCACCGAGCAGGATGCGGTCGATCAGGCCGTTGGCTTTGTCTTCGCCCAGGGCCTGGGTGAGCATTTTGCGCACATAGTCGTCGGAGCCGACGCCCAGGCTGGTCTGGTCGCCGACGATATCGACGAACTCGCTCATCACCTGCTCGACCTGCTCGCGGTGCACATTACCCATCTGGGCCATGGCCACGCCCACGCGCTGAACCTCTTTGGGACCCATGTGGCGCAGCACCTGGGCCGCGTCGGTGGAGCCCAGGGACAGCAACAGGATGGCGGCCTTGTCGACCTTGGACAGTTTGGCGGCAACGGCTCGGTTATCACTCATCTGCGTTAATCCACTCTTTCACGACCTGGGCCACACGACCCGGATCTTCTGCCACCAGACTCTTGATTGCGTTCAACTGTGCGTCATAGCCTTCGCTCGGGCTCGGCAGCAGAATGCTTTGCGGGCCGCCAAGACTGATGCGGTCGTTGGCCAACTCGCCATCCAGACCGCCCATGCCACCCAACTCGACGTCGCTGCCGATACCAGCCAACTGCTTGCCTGTGCCGCCACCGGTGATGTTGTTGAGCACCGGACGCAGCACACCGAACACCAGCACCAGGATGAACAGCACACCCAGCACTTGCTTGACGATGTCCCAGAACCACGGCTGGGAGTAGAACGGAATATCGGCAATCACTTCACCGCGCTCGGCGGAGAACGGCATGTTGATCACACTGACACTGTCGCCACGGCTGGCATCGAAGCCGACCGCATCCTGAACCAGGCGCGTGAAGCGCGCCAATTCATCGGCGCTCCATGGCGCACGGCTGGTTTCGCCGTTGGCCGGGTTGATTTTGACCTGATCGTCGACCACCACCGACACCGACAGACGATTCAATCGGCCCTGCTGCTGCTTGGTATGGCTGATGGAACGGTCGAGCTCGAAGTTTCTGGTCGATTGTTGACGCTTGTCTGCCGGGTACGGTGCGAGCATCGGCTGACCGGTGGCCGGGTCCATGATTTGCTGGCCGTTGGCATCGATCAGCGGCTGGCCTGGCTGCACCATGCCGGCCGACGCGGTCGCACCACCGGTGGTTTGCGGCGCGGACGCCGGCGACGGCGGCTGGTTGCTCAAGGCACCCGGCACACCTTGCGGACCATTGCTGGCGGTACGTTGTTCGTTGACCGACTGCTCGCTGCGCAACGCCGGTTGATCCGGATTGAATTGCTCGGAAGTCGACTCGACCGCACTGAAGTCCACATCCGCGGACACTTCGGCTTTATAGCGATCGTTGCCCAGCACCGGCTGCAGGATGTTGTGTACGCGCTGGGTGAGCATGCTTTCCATGCGCCGGCTGTAGTCGAATTGCTTGCCGGCCATGGTCAGTTCGGAGTTTTCCGCCTGGTCGGAGAGCAGGTTGCCCTTCTGGTCGACCACGGTGATCTGCGACTTGCTGAGCTCGGGAACGCTGGTCGCCACCAGATTGATGATGGCAACGACCTGGCCTGGCTCGAGGGAGCGGCCGGAATAGAGTTCAACCAGCACCGAAGCGCTCGGCTTGCGCTCGTCGCGCACGAACACCGAGCTTTTCGGGATCGCCAGGTGCACACGGGCACCCTTGACGTTGTTCAGGCTGGAAATGGTGCGGGCCAGTTCACCTTCGAGACCACGACGATAGCGGGTCGCTTCCATGAACTGGCTGGTGCCCAGCCCTTGTTCCTTGTCGAGGATTTCAAAACCGATGTTGCCGTCGCTGGGAGTGACACCAGCGGCCGCGAGCTTGAGCCGCGCACGGGACAGGTCATCGGCCTTGACCAGCAAGGCACCGGAATTGGGTTCGACGGTGTACGGAATATCGGCGGAGGCCAGGGTATCCATGACCTGCTTGGCGTCCATGCCGGCAAGGCTGCCGTACAGAGGCCGGTAGTCCGGCTGCTGGGACCACAACACCACGGCAAAGCCAATCGCCACGCTCGCCGCCAGGCCGACCAACAGGCCCACCTGACGCAACATGGTCATCTCGGAGAGGTTTTCCAGGAAGGACAATCCGAACAGCGGCGGCTTGCCGTCTATCGGAGTGGCCTTGGCCGGAACGTTATCGGCGACTGCTTCTGCCATGACTCAATCTCGTCCTTTAAACCGGCATCTGCATGATGTCTTGGTAGGCCTGAACCAGCTTGTTGCGCACCTGGGTCAATGCCTGGAATGACACACTGGCCTTCTGCGAGGAAATCATCACGTCTGTGAGGTCGACGCCGCTTTTGCCGATTTCGAAGGCGCTGGCCAACTGAGTGGAAGCCTGTTGGGTGTCGTTCACTTTATTGACGGCCTGGCCGAGCATGTCGGAAAAACTGCTACCCGCCACTTCAGGGACAGCCGTCGATTTCGGCGCAGACATGGCATCCATTTGCATGGCGCGCATATCCAGCATCAACCGATTGAATTCAATACCTTGACTCATGGTTTCTCTCTTTGACGACCCGCAATTTTTTGACACTCACTCGGCGGGTAGTGAGGTGTTAGCAACAAGGGTGCCAGCTCCATGGCCTTGCTTCACAAAAGCCCTTCTCATCGCCGCTAGCCCCCTGTAGGAGCGAGCTTGCTCGCGATGAACCAAAGAACGCCGCGTTTATCCTGACGCCCCGCGTTATCGTTAACGACCATCGCGAGCAAGCTCGCTCCTACAGGCCCAGGTATTGGAACCAGGGATCAGGTGGCAAACAAATAAGCTTCCACATCCATGCCGGCATCGCGCATCTGCGCCAGCTTGTAACGCAAGGTTCGCGGGCTGATGCCCAGGCGCTCGGCCGCCTCTTTGCGACGACCGCGCTCGGCGCGCAAGGTGTCGATGATCATCTGGAATTCACGGCGACGCAGATCATCGCCCAGTGCACCGGCCGACTCGGCCTCGACTTCCACTGGACGCACCGGCGCCTGCGCCAACGCAGGCAATGGCGCACAAGCCACAGGCCCGGCCAGGCAGAAATCCTGCGGCTGAATCAAACCACCCTGCTGCAAAATCAGCGCACGCTGAATCGCGTTGTCCAGTTCACGCACATTACCTGGCCACGGATAACCGATCAGGCACGCCTGAGCCTCGGGCGACAATCTGGCAGGCGAATGCTTCATTTTATTGACGTGCCTGGCCAGCAGACGCTCAGCCAGCGGCAGGATGTCGGCAGTGCGCTCGCGCAACGGACGCCAGGCAAGAGGAAACACCGACAGGCGATAATAAAGATCCTCGCGAAAGCGCCCCGCCGCCACTTCACCCGCCAGGTCACGGTTGGTGGTGGCAACCACACGAATGTCCAGTGTGATCGGTTTGCGCGCCCCAACCCTTTCGACCTCGCGCTCTTGCAGCACGCGCAGCAATTTGGCCTGGAGCCCCAGGGGCATTTCGGAAATTTCATCAAGCAGAATGGTGCCGCCGTCGGCCTGCTCGAACTTGCCGGCTTGCGCGGCAATGGCGCCGGTGAAGGCGCCCTTCTCGTGCCCGAACAAGGTCGCTTCGAGCATGTTGTCCGGGATCGCTGCGCAGTTGATCGCAATGAACGGCTGATGGGCGCGATGAGAATGCTGATGAATGTAACGCGCCAGCACTTCCTTGCCCGTACCCGACTCACCCGAGATCAGCACTGTGGAATCGCTGCGTGCGACCCGCGCCGCCAACTCGAGCAGCTGCGCGCTCGCCGGCTCGAATGCTACCGGCCCTTCGCCTTCGGTCAGGCCGAGACTGCCCAGGGCATGACGCCCCACCAACTCGAGCAACGCCTTGGGCTCGAATGGCTTGACCAGATAGTCCGCCGCCCCCTGGCGCATCGCGTCGACCGCTCGCTCGACCGCGCCATGAGCCGTCATCAGCAACACCGGCAACTGCGGCTGCCGCACTCGCAGCATGGCAAGCAACTGGTGGCCGTCCATGCCCGGCATATTGACGTCGCTGACCACCAGGCTGAAGGCCTCGCCGCCGACAGCAGCCAGCGCATCTTCGGCCGAACCCACCGCCTTGTAATCGTGCCCCGCGAGCAACAGCGTATCAGCCAGCGCCTCGCGCAATGCGCGGTCGTCCTCGACCAGTAAAACCTTGATACCCATGTGCGTCACTCCGCTCCCTGAGCGTTGCTGAACAACGGCAGGATCACCTGCGCGCAAGTGCCGCGACCGAGCCGCGAACGTAACTGCAATTCTCCCTGATGAGCACGCGCCACCGCCTTGACCACGGTCAGACCAAGACCTGTGCCGGTGGCCTTGGTGGTAAAAAAGGGTTCGCCCAATCGCGCCAGAACGGCGGCATCGATACCAGAGCCACTGTCACTGACGCACAGGCGCAGGTTGTTGCCGCGGGAGTAGAGGTGAATCTTGAGGCGCAATTGACCGGCGCTGGCCTGAATGGCGTTCTCGATCAGGTTGAGGATCGCTCCGACCAACGTGTCGCGATTGCACAGCAACTCCCCCGAGTGACTGTCGCACTGCCAGCGGATCGGCAGATCCTGCACGTGGGTCAGCGCGGCCGCCTGCAACGACTGCATCAGTTGAGCTGGGGTCACGCGATCGGTCAGCGGCAACTCGCCCCGGGCGAACACCAGCATGTCGCGCACCTGGTGCTCCAGCTCGTGCAGGCGCTCCTTGAGGCGCCCGGCGAAGCGCTGCTGGGTAGCGACCGGCAGCTCCTGCTCGGTCAGATGGCTGGCGTACAGCAGCGCGGCGGACAACGGTGTACGTATCTGATGAGCCAGCGAAGCGACCATGCGCCCCAGCGACGACAGACGCTCATGACGGGCCAGTTGATCCTGCAGATGACGGGTTTCGGTCAGGTCATTGAGCAACACTAACTGGCCGGGCTCGGCGTCCAGCGAGCGCGTGGCGATCGACAGGCGCCGCCCATCCTTGAGGGAGACTTCATGACCATCATCTTCACGCGGCGCAAAACAGCGAGCAATGACGTGGCGCCACAATTCACCTTCCAGCGGCAACCCCAGCAACTCGCACGCCGTCGGATTGGCTTCGCGCACGATGCCCTGGGCGTCAATGACGATGACACCGCCGGGTAACAGATCAAGGAGGTTTTGCAGGCGGTTGGCCAGGCGTTCTTTTTCCGCCAGCTCCTGCATGCGCTGAGCACTGACCACCGCCAATTCACCCTTGAGCTCGGTTACCCGGGCTTCAAGCATGCTGTAGGAATCGGTCAACTGGCTGGACATCTGATTGAACAGCGCGAATGCCTGCTCAAGGCCCAGCCGACTCGCCTGCTCTACGGACGACGGTTGCCGCGAAGCATCAGGGACAGGAGACATCTGGGCGGCTTGGGGCATTGTGCTTTCTCGCTTGGCTGACCGTCAGTGAAACGGAACGTTGCGAGGGACGTAGCAATACCCGTGCCTAAAAAAAACTTCTTGTAAATGAATGGGTTGAAAAACAGGCGTCAATCCTCCGCCTGCTCGTCTCCATCACGACGGCTCATGCCGTACTTGCGCATCTTTTCCACCAGCGTGGTACGACGAATACGCAGCCGCTCGGCCGCGCGCGCCACAATGCCATTGGCATCATCCAGCGCCTGCTGAATCAACCCTTGCTCCAGACCACCGAGGTAGTCCTTCAGGTCCAGACCCTCGGGAGGCAACATGGCGTTGGCGGTGAAGTCCGGCGTATGACCGTTGATGGCCACGCGCTCTTCCAGATCGCTGCGCAGGCTGTCGACCATCTGCTCGTCTTCATCGTCGACGTAGCGGAATTTCTTCGGCAACTCGGCCACGCCGATCACGCCGTATGGATGCATGATCGCCATGCGCTCCACCAGGTTGGCCAGCTCGCGGACGTTGCCCGGCCACCCATGCCGGCACAGCGACATGATCGCTGCCGAGTTGAAACGGATCGAACCGCGCTTCTCGTGCTCCATGCGCGAGATCAGCTCGTTCATCAGCAACGGAATGTCTTCGACGCGCTCGCGCAGCGGCGCCATCTCGATCGGGAACACATTCAGGCGGTAGTACAAGTCTTCGCGGAAGGTGCCGATCTCGATCATGCTTTCGAGATTCTTGTGGGTCGCCGCAATGATGCGCACGTCGACGCTCTGGGTCTTGTTGCTGCCCACGCGCTCGAAGGTGCGCTCCTGCAACACGCGCAGCAGCTTGACCTGCATCGGCAGCGGCATGTCGCCGATTTCATCGAGGAACAGGGTGCCGCCATTGGCCAGTTCGAATCGACCGGCGCGGCTGGTGATCGCCCCGGTGAAGGCGCCCTTCTCATGACCGAACAATTCGCTTTCCAGCAACTCGGCCGGGATCGCCCCGCAGTTGACCGGCACGAACGGCGCTTCGCGGCGCTTGGAATGGTAATGCAGGTTGCGTGCAACCACTTCCTTGCCGGTGCCGGACTCACCGAGGATCAGCACGCTGGCATCGGTATCGGCGACTTGCTGCATCATCTGACGAACGTGTTGAATCGCCCGGCTGGTGCCGACAAGACTGCGGAAAAGATTGGGTTCGCGATGCCGACCGCGCTCGCGGGCCTCGTCGTACATCTCGCGATAGACCTGGGCACGATGCAGCGAATCGAGCAACTTGCTGTAGCTGGGCGGCATTTCGAGGGTCGAAAGCACTCGACGACGCTGGTCTTCCGGCAGGTCAATGGAAGAATTTTCGCCCATCAGCAAAACCGGAAGGAACTCATCCCAGGTCGAGAGTGTCTTAAGCAAGCCCAGAAGTGCACCAGGAGCATTGACCGTCCCGATGAGGACACAGATTACTTCACGACTAGACGACAAAGAGCCGACAGCCTGCTGCCAGTCATGGCTACCGCAGGGTAAATTTTCTTCACCGAGAAAATTCAAGATCACCGCCAGGTCGCGGCGGCGGACGCTATCGTCATCAATCAGCAGAATTTTGGTTTCACGCCACATGCAATAGCAACTTCCCTAGTCAACTCAATGCCCAAAATACTGGGGCAAGCTAAACGCTTGCAGGCAGGATATGCCTGAAGACGACTGAAATCTGGAACCAGCCACTAGTTAAGTCAAAAAACCGTGCACAGTCAAATTTATGGCGCACTATGTTCGGATTAACTGGCGTCAATTAACCAAACAGATGGTAAACCTTTGACGCCTTTTGTGCTTGGGTGATCTGCGACATTTCATCGACTATCGCCTGGCGCTCCCCCATGGTCGCGGTCAGCAGCTCTTTGTAGACCGCCAACAACCCTTCAAGATTGCTGCGCACCGCCTCTTCGTCGATCGGCGCTTCACTGAGCACCTCGTCGACGCATTCACGACAGGTCGAATCCAGCTCGCCAATCGCATCCCAGTTACGCGCTGCCAGGGCATCGATCAGGGCTTCGCGGGTTTCTTCAATTCGCCGCAGTGCTTGACTCATGACGTCATCCTCAGGCTTTGGGGCCTATTGATTGGTAATGGCATCCCAGCCGCTTTTCAGGGTTTCGAGCAGACCCGATACTTCGTCGATGATCGCGATGTCGTTACTTTGATTGGCCTCCATCAAACGGCTCGTCATGTAGGCATACAAGCTGTCGAGTTGCTGGATAGCTGCGGGATCCTCGGTTTTCTCCGGATTCAGGCCGTCACGCAACCCAATGATGATGTCCGAGGCTTTGCCAAGCATCAAACCCTTGAGTGCGATATCGCCACGCTCCAGGGCACCCTTGGCTTGAGCCATGCGATCGAGCCCCCCCTCCATCAGCATTTGGACGAGGCGATGGGGGCTGGCTTCAGAGATCTGAGCATGGGAATTGACCTTCTGATATTGGCGAAGGGCTCTCATGGGGTTCATGTTTCTACCTCGTGACAGACTACAACTGAAAAAGGGCTGCTTTGATCTTTATGTCGACTGCGCGACACAGAACTTTAACGTAGACCTGCAACCAATGAAAAAACCCAGGCACTGCCGAAACAGCCTGCCTGGGTTCTTTATGCTTGATCCGAATCAGCTATCTTTCGGATTATTCAGCGCATTGAGCGTGGTCATGATGCTGTCGCTTTGCGCCCGCAGCTTAGCTACCAGGGAGTCCATGGCGGTGTACTTGGACGTAAGACTGGTAGTTAGCAACGTCATACGCTCATCCAGCGTTGCCTGTTGCTTCGCCAGATCGGTCAGGGTGTCGCTCAGGGTTTTTGAACGCTCCGCCAGCGTACCGGTGCTCGACTTGGCATAGTCGTCGGTGACTTTGGTCATACGCTTGAGCAATCCGTTGTCACCACTAAAGATACTGTTGATGTCAGCCGCATTGGTGGCTACCGCTTTGTCCCATTTTTTGTCATCCATGGTCAGCAGACCAGTAGTCGAGTCAGTGGAAACACCAAACTGCGCCAATGATTTAAACGTGCCACTGCCGGACATCGAGTTCAATTCGTTTCGTATCGAACTCATGAGAGTTCGCATCGAAGCATCGCCGGTCAAAGCGCCCGCGGTGGGTGTGCCATCCGCGCCGATGGTGACCTTGGTCTCCGCACTGATCGCTTTCACGAGAGCATTGTAGGTGTCGATAAAGCCCTTGACCCCGGACTTGATCACAGGGCTATTGGTACTGACGGCAATGGTGGTTGGCGTGTAATCGCCGGTGGTGGCGTCCTTGGGTGAGACTGACAGCAGCTTGATACTCACGCCACTGACCGCTTCACTGATCGTATTCGACTTGGACTCCAAGGCGATGGATCCGTCGATGGTGTATTTCGCGTTCTTCGGTGCTTCGACAACGGTCGCACCGACATCGATACCGGAATTGCCCGAGAGCGTCAGATCAGAACCAACGCCCATGGTTGTGGAGGTCAACACTAAACGCGAGCCCGTGGAGTCAGTCAGGATGTTGGCACTCAAACCCGATGTGGAAAATTGGGAATTGATCGAATCACGCACCTGTTGCAACGTTGCCCCGGCAGGTACGCTCAGATCATAATTCTTGCCCGACTGAGAAATTGTCAGGGTGGTAGGGGAAGAGCCGCTATTGACTACCGAAGACGCGCCACCGGCAAAGGTCTTGGTCTGCAGTTTGGAAGCACTGGCTAACTGAGTGACAACCAGCGAGAAGCTGCCATTGGAAGCCCCGTTGCCCGCAGTCATGGTTGCGACCTTTTCATTCGAGGACGAGCCAGTCAGGCCGGTGAAGCTACTATCGGTACTCATCGAAGTCAGGGCGCCACGAAAAGCATCCAGCGCCGCCTGGATCTTGCCGATCGACGACAACGTGGTGGTTGCTTTCAACGACTGAGTGTTGATCTGCGTTTGCTTCGGCACTCGCTCGGCGTCAACCAGAGACTTCACAATCGCCTGAGTATCGATGTTCGAACCGATACCACTAACCGTTGAACCCGCCATCGTCTTACTCCTTATCCAGTGGCCGCCGCCTTCTTGGCGATGTGAGCCTCAAACGCAGACAGCAACAAAATTCATGCCAGCTCAGACTTTGTCGTCAAACAACAAGCTGCTGACTTGGCTCAGGCTTTGCGCCAGTTTCAATGCAGTTTCCGAAGGGATCTGACGGATCACATCACCGCTCTCGGTGGCGATGACCTTGACCACAACCCGGCCGGTGGAATCGTCAATGGAAAAGTCCAGTTTGCGCTGGCTTGCTTGTACAAACCCGCGAATATCGGTGACAGCCTGCTCCAGCTCTTCACGCTTGGGCTCAGTAGCCGATTTGGCCACCGCTTCAACGCTTGCCTGTCTCACCGGATCAACCGGCGCAGGCGTGCTCTGCGACGCAACCGCTGGGTAAGACTGGTTTAACTTGACACTCATATCCATGTCCAATCTCCTCATCACGGAAAAGACAAAAGGGCACGTAAACGCGCCCCTCCGTCAATTACCAAACGCTGAAATTACTGAAGCAGTTTCAGTACAGCGGAAGGCAGTTGGTTAGCTTGCGACAGGATGGCAGTCGAAGCCGATTGCAGAGTTTGTTGCTTGGTCAGCTCTGCAGTTTCAGCTGCGAAGTCCACGTCCTGGATGGTGCTGCGAGCAGCAGTGGAGTTCTTCTGAATGTTCTGCAGGTTGTCGGCAGTGGTGGTCAGACGGTTTTGGGTGGCACCCAGACCCGAACGAACACCGTCGATGGTGCCGATAGCCTTATCGATAACAGCCAAAGCGTTTTGTGCGTTGGTTGCATCGGTAACGTCAGTGTTGGAAATGGTGGTTTTTGTGGCCGAGAACGAAGTACCTGCACCAGCACCAAACAACTCACCAGCATCAGCTATCGCGCCAGAAACGGAGAAGCCTTTAGCGGAGTTGAGATTGATTTGACCAGTAACAGTAGTACCTGCAGCGATCAAACCAACTGGAGCACCCGAATAGTTGCCCGAACCGTCCTTCACATCAACTTTGATTGCCGCTTGCGTTGCCGCGTTAGCTGCGCCGAATACCAGGTTTTCACCGGTATCGGACTTCACTTCCAGCGTATTGTTACCTTGGTCGTAGTTGACACTGATGCCCAGTTTGGCGGAGTTGGATTTCAGCTGATCGGCCAGGCTGGCGGTATCGGTTACACCCACAAAGCTAACGGCGGAGCCGCCGCCTACTGCCAGGGTAAAGTCAGCGGGGGCTGTAGCTGCTGCAGCAGTAACGCTAAATTTAACTTCAGTGCTGGCAGTAGCTGTCAAACCACCAATGAGGCCATTCAAACCACTTGCAATGTCTTTGGCCTGTGCGCCGGCAGCGTATGCAAAGGTTTTCGACTGGCCGTTACCAACAAGAGACAGAGTACCGCCGGTCAGACCATTTGCATCAGGAACAATTTTGCCGGATTTGAGCTGTTGCGAACCAATCTGGTTAGCAGCAACGTTTTCCAGGCTAACGTTGATGGTTTCGTTGGCGTTAGCGCCTACCTGGATAGCCTTGGTACCGAACGAACCGTCCAGCAGTTTCTGGCCACCGAAAGTAGTGGTTTGCGAAATACGGGTCAGTTCCGAAGTCAGAGCCTGGTATTCGTCGTTGTTCGACTTACGGTCGTCCGCGCTCAGGGAGCCGGTAGCCGAGGACAGAGCCAGGGTACGCATTTTTTGCAGGATGTCGGTCGAAGCCTGCATTGCACCTTCAGCAGTTTGAGCGATGGAGATACCGTCGTTCACGTTCTTGACTGCTTGGCCCAGGCCGTTGATCTGGCTGGTCAGGCGGTTGGCAATTTGCAGGCCGGCAGCGTCGTCTTTGGCGCTGTTGATACGCAGGCCGGAGGACAGGCGCTGCATGGAAGTTTGCAGGGCGCTGCCAGCCTTGTTCAGGTTGCCCTGGGTAGAAACAGATGCAATGTTGGTGTTTACGGATAAAGCCATGACGAAATCCTCGTTGGATGGATACTGCGGCTTCCGGCCCTGGCAACCGCCTGGTATGGCCTAGAGAACCTACGTAATAGTTATCGTCGTGGTACCGGTTTGCTTGAGGGTTTTTTTCGAATTTTTTAGTGGCAGGGTGCCAGCCCTTTATTTTCAAGGGTTTAGAGCCAGAAAATCGGCGCCAGAAAAATGCAAAACGCCCGGAAATCTGAATTTCCGGGCGTTTTTTTTGCTATTACAAACGTGCGAATCAGCCGCGATAAAGAATAGCCGAGCCCCACGAAAGGCCTACGCCAAAGCCGCTGATGGCCACGCGCGTCCACTTCGAATCGAACACATGCTTCTCCAGCAGCAGCGGGATGCTCGACGACACTGTGTTACCGGTTTCCAGCATGTCCTTGACGAACTTCTCTGGCTCGCCTTCTTCGAAGCGACGTGCCACGGCATCGACGATGGCTGCGCTGCCCTGGTGAATGCAGAAGGCGTCAATGTCGCTGGCCTGCAGATGCGATTCATCCAGCAGTTCATGCAAATGCGCCGGGACTTTGAGCAAGGCAAAGTTGAAGACCTGGCGACCGTTCATGAAGAACACACCGTCGGTGACCTTCAGGTGCGGTGCGCCGGAACCGTCAGTGCCGAACTTCGACTTGCCCAGTTGCCAGATCGGGTTTTCGCCCATCCAGGTCGCGGTCGCGGCATCGCCGAACAGCATGGTGGTGTTGCGGTCTTCCGGGTCGACGATCTTCGAATAAGGATCGGCAGTGATCAGCAGGCCATTTTTCAGCCCTGCCGCTTCCATGAAGCCTTTGATCGCATAGATGCCGTAGACGTAACCGGAACAGCCCAGGGAAATATCGAAAGCAGCGACATGAGTCGGCAGGCCTAGCTTGTCCTGCACGATTGCGGCAGTGTGCGGCAACCCTTCTTCATCACCGTTCTGGGTGACGACGATCAGGCAGTCAATGGATTCACGCTTGAGTTCTGGACTGGCAGCGAACAGCGCATTGGCAGCTTCGACACACAAATCGGAAGTTTCCTGATCGGCATCCATGCGCGGCAAAAACGCAGAACCGATTTTGCCAAGAATAAAGGTTTCGTCCTTGTCGAACTTTGCACCCTGGGCGTAGTTATCAATCCCGGCTGCCGGCACGTAACTCGCTATATTTTTTATGCCAATCATTATGGCTTCCCAATAATAAACAGCTGAACATCGCCGCTCGCTGAATCGAGGGCGTCTACAGTCGGGGCCTGGCCCCAGAAGAGCAACGTCGGGATTCAAGCAGATACCTTGAACAACCCGCCACCTTCACCGCCCGCAGACAGGATACAGTGAAGATGCGCGTTTTGACTGACGGGTCACTCAGAGAGAGGCGCTTTATTTGATTTTGTGGTCGGGATCGCGCCCTGCCCCGCCTTGTTTAATACAAAAAAAAGGCAAAAAAAAGCCAGCTCCCCAAGAAGGGAACTGGCCGCGAGCGGTCAAGACCGACTCAAAGCTTGTTGAACAGGCTCAACTGGGAAACCTTGGCGAAGGCCAGTTGTGCGGCCTGCAGCATGGTCTGTTGCAGGGTCAGGCGTGTCAGCACTTCAGCCGGATCGGCCTCTCTGATAGAGGACTGCGTAGAGGTATTGATCAGGTCTGTGCTCTGAATCGAATCACGCTGCATATCCATTACATTGCCCCGGGCGCCGATGGCACCACGTGCCAGGTCAACCTGGTTTTTGGCATTGCTCAGGTTGGCAATGGAAGAAGCGATCACGTTACCCAAATTGCGCTGCGCTGCCGGGTTACCCGCAGTCGGCGTTTCAAGCGCCTGACGCAACTGGCTGATCGTGTCGAGTACGTTCTGGGTCTGGTGGGTATTGACCGAGATATCGAACTGATCGCCCGCTGCCGGAGTAGGCGGTGTGCCGCCGAGCGTAAAGCTAACACCGGCCGCCGTCGCCACACCGGCCGTCACGGTTCCGGTGGTGACCGGCGTGCTGGTACTGGTCAACGGACGAGCGTAAAGCTCAAAGGTGCCGGGGCCAGTGAACTTCAGGACTGCGCCACCTTCCGGGAAAAAACTCTTGTAATCGGCAGCGTTGGTCACCGAGGTCTGGCTAATGACCGCTGGTGAAGTGTTGCTCGCCGCCCGGGTACTGGTGAAACTATCGGGCTTTGCGGCCAACTGAAAACTATGTCCGGCAATGACCGCATCCGCATTGGCAGGGGTATCACTCGCCTGGAACGTGATATCCAGAGCAAAGGTCACACCACGGAAACTGATGTCGGAGCCGTCCTTGTTATTAGGATCGAATTTCCCCGCTCCAGAAGCCTCCGCAGTCACGTCATTGCCCAAGGCGTCCGTGATCACATACTGAGTGCTGCTGGTGAAGGACAAGGTGTAAGGCTGGCCATTGCGGAAACTCGCATCAAAGGCCGGGCCGGAACTCACCAAGCCTTGAGACACGGCCACACGCCCGTCGTCTACCGTTGGCGCTGTCATGGTGGTCGAGCTACGAGAAGCATTGATCGCCTGTTGAAAAACATCCCAACCGGTATCGTTAAGCCCCAACGACATCGATTCGCCGATCTTCAACTCCAGCTGAGTCTGGTCGCCCTGATAGCTGTAGGTACCATCGCTGTTTTTCACGAAAGGCTGGGTGCTGTTGCTGGCACCGGAGAAGATGTACTTACCGTTGGCGTCCTTGCTATTCATCAAGCTGAGCAACTGCTCTTCAGCCTGGGCAACTTCCGCGCCAATGGATTTGCGGTCATCGTCGTTCAACGAACCGCCACCGGCACGTACCGCCAACTCGCTGACCTTTTGCAGCACGTTGTTGATGCTGTCCAGCACGCTTTCTTCTTGCGCTTGAGCCGTGTTCAAGGCGTTGATGTTGGTGGTGTACTGACCCAACATGGCTTTTTGCTGCTCAAGTTGCAGAAGGCGGGCCGCACCGACCGGATCATCCGCCGCTGTCTCAAGCTTGACGCCGCTGCTGGCCTGCTCGGCGGTCTTCATCACGTTATTGAGGTTGCGAGAGTAGTTGGCAGCCGTCGTCGCGTAATACTGTGCTGTAGAAATGCGCATGTTCTACGGCTCCTTAAAGGGCGTTGATCAGAGTGCTGAAAATTTCCTGCGCAGTCTTGATGATCTGCGAAGACGCCGTGTAGTACTGCTGAAACTTGGTCAGGTTACCGGCCTCTTCATCGAGATCGACCCCCGACAGCGAGTCACGGGCGTTTCGTGCCCCGGTCAGGATGGTGTCAGTGGCCGTGCCGTCCAGTTGAGCCTGCTTGGTCTGGGAGCCGACGCTCGACACCAGGCCACCATAAGCCTCGGTAAAACTCACACCCGGGCTAGTGGCAGTGGCACCCACCGTTGCCTTGGTTTGCAGACCGAGCAAGGCCGAAGCGTTGCGGTTGTCGGTGCTGCCGGCCGCGGTCATGGAAATGTTGAAACTGTCGCCCGAAGCCGGGCTACCGCTGACGGTCATCCCCACACTGAAGGTTTTGGCATTGCCGCCGGCATCGGTGTAAGGCACTGCAATGTTCAGGTCGTTGTCCTGGCCCGGCACGATGTTGCCGGTACCGATGCTGTTGCCCTTGGCATCGAACACTTCATAGGCCGTGGCGCTGGTCATGAGCATGCGAACCGGCATCGAGGCCTTGACCGCCGTCTGCACTTCCAGACGCTGGACCGGATCGTAGATATCCAGGGCAGTGTTCAGTTTCGGCTGACTGACAGCACCGGTGCCGTCATTGCCCGAGGCCTTGGAAGAGGTCAGCGGAGCAGCCGTGGCCAGGGTTTTGGCGTCGGTCATGACCGTGGTCATGTCCGCGGCGGAACTGCGCGTCGGGGTAATCTTGAAGCTGTCGCCGGCGGTTACCGAGCCTGCGTTCAGGCTCAGGCTGAAGCCATCGATGACCGGATCAGCAGCAGGAGGTGTAGCGAAAGCGAAGTTGCCCATGTCGGTGTTATCCGACAAGCGACGCACGTTGTAGCCCGTGGCCGTGACGGTCACCTGATAGTCACTGGCCTGTAGCTTGCTGGTGTCCTTGATGGTGACGTTCAGGTTGCCGGAGGCCGGGCTGTTGTTCGCATTGGCGATACTGCGCTGACTGATGGCCGCCGCGCTGTTGATGTTGTTGAACAGCGCCGCGCCGAAATTACCGTTCTGGTCCAGGCCCTGCCCCAGCTGCTTGTTGACCTGATCCGCCACAACCATGGCGATGCGACCCAGGCCATTGACCGCCGGCGTCAGCACTTCAGAGCGATAGCGCAACAATCCACCCATCTGGCCGCCGCTCATCACGCTCGTGATGTCGATCGACGAACTGCCACGGTCCATGATGATCGAGGAGCGGGTCGGGTCGGTCGGTTCGGCCGCCACGCGCAATTTATTGACCGTGTCGCCGACAACCAATGGTTGGCCGCTACCCAGATAGATATCCAGCCGACCTTCGGTTTCGGTGACCTGAGTGCCGACCAGTTCGTTGAGCTGGCGAATGGTTTCATTGCGCTGGTCCAGCAGTTCGTTGGGCGCGCCACTCGAACTGCTGACTTCACTGATTCTCTTGTTGTATGCCGCGACAGTCGACGCCAGCTTGTTGACCTGTTCGGCCATCGAACCCAACTGATCATTGATGTAGGTGTTCTGCTGCGTCAACTGCTGGGACATGGCGTTGAAGCGGCTGCTCAAGCCCTGGGCATTGGTCAACAGCGCCTGGCGTGCAGCGTTGTCGTTGGAGCTGGCGGAGAGCGTCTGCAACGACGAGAAGAACGACTGCAGTGTTTTGGTGATGCCGGTGCCACTGTCGGACAGCAGTTTGTCCACCTGAGTGGCCTGTCCCAGATAAGCCTGCGCGTCACCGTTGAGCGAAGTGGTGGTCTGCAACTGCGCATCGAGGTAGCTGCTGTACACCCGACGCACATCGGCCAGCGTCGTGCCGGTGCCGATGAACACATTGCCGTACTGAATAGAGCCTTTGCTGCCCTGTACAGTTTGTTGGCGCGAGTACCCGACGGTATCGACGTTGGAAATGTTATTACCGGTAGTCACCAACGAAGCGTGGCTAGCGGACAGCCCCGACATCCCGATATTGAGCAAACTCATGGTTCAGACCTTATACCTTGTGCCTATAAAGGCGTGGTGGAAACGCCCGCCGCAGCGTAGTTCTGGTAACTCGTCATCTGCTTGGCTATCTGCGAAATCTTGCTTGCGTAGTCCGGGTCGGTTGCGTAACCGGCCTTCTGCAACTCGCGTACAAACTGTTCTGGGTTATCGGCCGACTTCACGACATCTTGATAGCGATTATTGGTCTGCAGCAAAGTCACAAGGTCATGGAAACTGTCCTTGTAGGAGTCGTAGGAACGGAACTCGGCCGTCTCCTTGACCATCTGCCCGTTTCTGAATTCGCTGGTGATCGCCCGCGCTGAATTGCCCTGCCAGCTGTTGCCGGCCTTGATGCCGAACAGGTTGTGGCTGCTGCTGCCGTCCTGAGCACGCATGACCGACTTGCCCCAGCCGGTTTCCAGGGCCGCCTGGGCCACCAGGTAACGTGGATCGACACCAATGCGGGCCGCCGCTTCCTTGGCCATCGGCAGCATGGTGTTGACGAACTGGTCGGCGGAACTGAAGGCTTTCTTCGCCGGCGCCAGAGGAATCTGCGCCATGGCGCGACCGTAGATCTGCATGCTGCCGGCGGAGGATTGTTGCGCGTTCGCCAGCCAGTCGCCGTTGTACAGCGGTCCTGAGCCGGCAGTCGATGTGCGCTCTGGCAATGGCGTTTTGTTGACCGTCGCAGCTGTGGCCGTCGCCGAAGGCACCAGCCCCGCCAGCAGACGATCCGCCAGCTTCGGCGGCAATGCCAGGCGTCGCTGATTGATCAGCGCCATGTCATTGCGGTGCGCACCCTCACCCGCCTCTTGCGGCGAATGGACTGAACGCGAAGCCCACAATGGACGCTGACCATTGACGCGCGACAGCGGGCCATTGAGCGCAGCCGTACCGGCCGCTACCGGCGTTTGCACGGCGGCTTTGGCGGCCTCCTGCTTGGCGAGCGACGCAGCAGCTGCCTCACCCGGCGCCAAGGGTTTGTTCTTCGACATCTGGCGCATCAGCACGTCCGCCAGGCCGATACCGCCACCCTCGCGGGACATGGAAACGGCCAGTTGCTGGTCGTACATTTCCTGGTACTGCTTGGCCGCCGGGGTGTTCATCGGGTTGTCCTGACCCAGCGCCTCAGTGGCCGAGCGCATCGACTTGAGCATTTCCCCGAGGAACAGCGACTCGAACTCCTGCGCCACCTTGCGCAGGTTGCCGTCACTGTTCTTGTCGCCGACCTTGAGCTGATTCAGGCGGTTCAGGTCCGAATAGGAGCCCGAATCGCTGCTGCTGACCAGACCGCTCTTGCGCATATCCACGATGGCCGTCCTCAGATCACGATCAGGTCGGCTTGCAGGGCGCCGGCCTGCTTCAGCGCTTCAAGAATGGCCATCAAGTCACCCGGTGCCGCGCCGACCTGATTCACCGCCCGCACGATCTCGTCGAGGGTGGTGCCAGGGCCGAACTTGAACATCGGCTTGGCTTCCTGCTGGGCATTGACCTTCGAACGCGGCACCACTGCCGTCGTGCCATTGGACAGTGGACCTGGCTGGCTGACGATCGGGTCTTCGGTGATGGTCACGGTCAGGCTGCCGTGGGTCACGGCGGCCGGAGAAACCTTGACGTTCTGACCGATCACGATGGTGCCGGTACGGGAGTTGATGATGACTTTCGCCACCGCCTGGCCCGGATCGATCTCAAGGTTCTCCAGGATCGACAGGTAGTCGACCCGCTGGCTCGGATCGAGCGGCGCGGTGACGCGAATCGAGCCGCCGTCGATGGCCTGGGCCACGCCAGGGCCGAGCATGTCGTTGATCTTGTCGACGATGCGCTTGGCGGTGGTGAAGTCGGAGCGGTTGAGGTTCAGCGTCAGGCTGTTGCCCTGGTTGAAACCGCTCGGCACCGCGCGCTCCACCGACGCACCACCGGGGATGCGACCGGCCGACGGAACGTTGACGGTAATCTTCGAGCCGTCGCGACCTTCCGCATCGAAACCACCGACCACCAGGTTGCCTTGGGCCACCGCATAGACGTTGCCGTCGATACCTTTGAGTGGCGTCAGCAGCAAGGTGCCGCCGCGCAGACTCTTGGAGTTACCGATGGACGAAACGGTGATGTCGACCTGCTGACCCGGCTTGGCGAACGCCGGCAGATCGGCACTGATCGACACCGCTGCGACGTTCTTCAACTGCACGTTGCCCGAACCCGGCGGCACCTTGATGCCGAACTGCGAGAGCATGTTGTTGAAGGTCTGCAGGGTGAACGGGGTTTGCGTCGTCTGGTCACCGGTGCCGTTAAGCCCGACCACCAGGCCGTAACCGATCAACTGGTTGGAACGCACGCCGGAAATGCTGGCGATATCCTTCAGGCGCTCGGCTTGAGCGTTGAAGGCCGCGGACAATAAAACGGCGGCCATAATGAGGTGCTTTAAATTCAACATGCTCAACTGGAAAGCCACCTAGAAAGGGAACAGCGGGCTGAGGAAGAAACGGTCGAACCAGCCTGGCTGACTCGCATCGGCAAACGAACCGGTGCCCGAGTAGGTGATGCGCGCATCGGCGACCCGGGTCGACGACACGGTGTTGTCGGTAGAGATGTCATCGGCGCGAACCAGGCCGGCAATCCGTACCAGCTCGTCACCGGTGTTGAGGGTCATCCACTTCTCGCCGCGCACCGCGATGATGCCGTTGGGCAACACATCGGCGACGGTCACGGTGATCGAGCCGGTCAGGGTATTGCCTTGCGCCGCCTTGCTGTCGCCCTTGGTCGCACGGTCACCTTCATAGCTGGCATCCAGACTCAGGTCACCACTGCCAAACGGATTGTTGGTGTTGGGGGTGGAGCCGAACAGCGAGGTCAGGCCGATGCTGGCCTTGCTGTTCTTGCCAATTTGCGAGTTGGCGTTTTTGCTGGCCTGGGTCTTTTCGTTCAGGGTGATGGTGATGATGTCACCGACCCGGAACGCCTTGCGGTCGCTGTAGAGGTTCTGTTCGAAACCGGCCTGATAGATCGAGCCGTTGTTTGCCGCCGCCGGCAACGGCGTGCGCGGCAACACCGGAGCGTAGTAAGGGTCATTGGGCTTGGGCGTCGCAGGCACGCAACCTGCGAGCGCGGCGATCCCACTCAGTGCCAGAACAGATACATAGCGATTCATGACCCTACCTCACGGTGTAGCAGGCAGCCTCATGGCCGCCCCATAGACTTGATTACAGATTCTGCGTTACGAACGAGAGCATCTGGTCGGCGGTGGAAATCACCTTGGAGTTCATCTCGTAGGCGCGCTGGGTGGTGATCATGTTGACCATCTCCTCAACGGTGCTGACGTTGGACGTTTCCAGTGTGTTCTGCAGCGTGGTGCCGAAACCGTTCAGGCCCGGTGTGCCGACTTGCGGCGCGCCACTGGCAGCGGTTTCCAGGAACAGGTTGTTGCCCACTGCCTGCAGGCCGGCCGGGTTGATGAAGTCGGCGGTTTGCAGGTTGCCGATCACCTGGGCAGCCGGGTTGCCGGCAACGGTGATGGAAACGGTGCCGTCGCGGCCGACTGTGAAGGTCTGCGCGTCGTTCGGAATGACAATGGCCGGCTCCAGGGCAAAGCCGCTGGCGTTGACGATCTGGCCGTTGGAATCCAGGTGGAACGTACCGTCACGGGTATAGGAGGTGGTGCCGTCCGGTTGCAGGATCTGGAAGAAACCGCGACCGTCGATGGCCATGTCCAGTGGCTGCTCGGTGGTTTGCAGGCTGCCGGCGGTGAAGTTTTTCTGGGTGCCGACGATGCGCACACCGGTACCCAGTTGCAGGCCCGACGGCAGTTCGCTGTCCTGGGTCGACTGGGCGCCTGGTTGACGCTTGATCTGGTAGAGCAAGTCCTGGAACTCGGCGCGGTCACGTTTGAAACCCGTGGTCGACACGTTCGCCAGGTTGTTGGAAATGGTGGTCAGGTTGGTGTCCTGGGCGGACAGACCTGTTTTGGCAACCCATAGAGCCGGAAGCATTCGATTCTCCTCGTGCGCCTGTTTTACGGCGCGACGTTCTGGTAATTAGCTGATCTGCAAGACCCGAGCCATGGCCTGGTCATCGTCTTTGGCGGTGTTCATCATCTTGATGTGCAGCTCGAACTGCTTGGACAAGGCCAGTACCGAGGTCATCTCTTCCACGGCATTGACGTTGCTCGACTCAAGGAACCCGGACACCAGCTTGACGCCGGCATCAGCCTGCGCCGGCTTGCCGTCCTTGGTGTGGATCGAACCATCCAGGCCTTTGGTCATGTTCTTGAGGTCCGGGTTGACCAGCTTGATGCGGTCGACTTCAGCCATCACCCGGGGACCTTCGCCCATCGCGCGGATGCTGATGGTGCCGTCTTCACCGACTTCGATCTGCTGCTCCGGCGGCACGGCAATCGGCCCGCCATTGCCCATGACCGGCATGCCGTTGCCGGCGCGCAACACACCCAGGGCGTCAACGTTAAGGCTGCCGGTGCGCACGTAGCTTTCAGCGCCATCGGGGTTCTGCACGGCAATCCAGCCGTTGCCTTGCACGGCAACGTCGAGGTCGCGGCCGGTTTCCACCAGCGAGCCCGGGGAGAAATCGGTGGCCGGGCGTTCGGACATGGCAAACGCACGCGCCGGAAAGCTGTCACCGAACACCGGCATCGAACGGGCCTGCTCCAGGTCTTTCTGGAAGCCGTTGGTGGAGATGTTCGCGAGGTTGTTGGCATGAGCCTTTTGCGCCAGTGCATTCTGGCTGGCGCCGGTCATTGCCACATAAAGGTACTTGTCCACACTCTTTCCTCTGCCTGCCGGACGTTTGCCGTCCACTGCTGTACTGCTGAGCCATAAGCAATTTGCAGACCAACTTGTTTTTGGCTACGCGAGGCCCGGCAAACAAAGGACTTGAAGGATTCAGAGGGGATTGGGGATTTGTATCGGAGACGAAAAACCGGCGGTGTTATGCCGTTTGGTGGCAAGGCATGACCTGGGTGCTGACAGTGCAGGCCTCATCGCGGGCAAGCCCGCTCCCACAGGGATCTACGCTGAACATAGATAATGAGTACACCACCATACATTGTGGGAGCGGGCTTGCCCGCGATGAGGCCTGCACAAACACAGCAAGTCCAAGCTAAGACTCAGTCTTGCCCACCTCATACTCACGCAACTTGTTGGCAATAGTGGTATGCGAAACCCCCAGGCGCTTGCCCAGTTGCCGACTGCTCGGATGCTCGGAATACAGGCGCTCCAGCACGGCTTTCTCGAAACGCCCGACGATTTCGTCCAGCCCTCCTTCCAGCGAAAAATCGCCAAGCGGCTGACGCACGCCATAATCCGGCAGACGAATATGCTCGGCCTTGACCGTGCCGCCGTCGCACAGGGAAACCGCCTGGAACAGCACGTTCTCCAGTTGCCGCACGTTACCCGGCCAATGGTAGTGACTGAGCCGCTCCATGGCCGCCGGCGCCAGCTTTGGCAACGGGCAGCCGATCTGCCGACTGGCCTGATCGAGGAAGTGCTCCACCAGCGGCGTCAAGCCGTCGAGGCATTCGCGTAGCGGCGGGATGTGCAGCGACAACACGTTCAAGCGGTGATAGAGGTCCTGGCGAAACTCGCCGCGAGCGCACAACTCGGACAGGTCGACCTGGGTCGCGCAGATCACTCGCACGTCGAGGTAGACCTCTTCATCACTGCCCACACGACGGAAGCAACCGTCCTGCAAGAAGCGCAGCAATTTCACCTGCAAGCGCGGGCTCATTTCTCCGACGCCATCGAGAAACAGCGTACCGCCCGCCGTCAGCTCCAGCAGCCCGAGTTTGCCTTCGGCCCGCGCCCCTTCAAAGGCACCGGGGCCATATCCGAACAGTTCCGTCTCGGCCATGGACTCCGGCAGACCGGCACAATTGAGCGCCATCAACGGCGACTGCCCACGAGGACTGGCCAGATGGCAGGCCCGCGCCAGCAACTCTTTGCCGGTGCCGGTTTCCCCTTCTATCAAAAGCGGCGCATCCAGCGGCGCCATACGCCGTGCTTCGCGCACGACCGCGGCCATTACTTTCGAACTCTGAAAGATGCTGTCGAAGCCACGCAGCTCCTGCTTGCGCACATTGTAGATGCGCTCGCCTACCCGATCGGCGCGGTGCAGGGTCAGCACCGCACCAGCCATGGCCTCGCTGTCGTCGTGCTCCGATTGCAACGGCGCGATGTCGGCCAGAAACACATCACCCTTGACCTTGACCCGCAGCCCGTTGATCCGCGACTTGTTGGCGCGCACCAGTTCCGGCAAATCGAAATCTTCGGCGTACCGCGACAGGGGAATACCCGGCACCTCGTCGACCCGCACTCCGAGCAACTGCGCCGCTGCCCGGTTGGCCGCGACAATGGAACCGCCCATGTCGATCGACAGCACCGGAAACTCCAGCGCGCCGAGCAGAGCATTGAGCTCCATGTGCCGTCGCTCACTGGGCATCAGGCCTACACGCTTGACGCCAAAGACTCCGGCAATCGCTTCGAATTTCGGACGCAGCGCCTGGAACTGAATGTTGATCAGGTTCGGGCAATGCAGGTAGATGGCGTTGCCATGCTCACCGCCCACCTCACCGCGGGCCACGTTGATCCCGTACTCCACCAACAGATTGAGAATGTCGCGAAGGATGCCTATGCGGTTCTGGCAGTGGACTTTGATACGCATGAAAAGGGCCCGATAAAACGATGAATGAGGTGCGTAACCTGTAGGAGCGAGCCTGCTCGCGATGGACGTTAACGAAAACGCGTACTTCCTGAATAAACGCGTTGCGCTCGACTCCATCGCGAGCAAGCTCGCTCCTACAGGGATTATTTTCTGCTGTGGCGCTCAGATAGTCGTCAAGATTATGTGACAGGAAAGGCGCATTTCAAACCCGAAAATCTCAGCCAGTACGCGACAGGCGAGCGTTCGTAACGAAAACTTTACGTTTATTGAGGGTTTTTCCTGCGCGTGACGCCCGGCACCTGCTGCAACGCTGCAATTCATGGGGTATTTCTAGGTCTATAGCAGCACATAACAAGAACGAATCCCCCTAGCAGGAGAGCAGCATGAAGCAGACGCAATACGTGGCTCGCGAGCCCGATGCGCAAGGTTTTATCGACTACCCCGCCGAAGAGCACGCGGTGTGGAACACGCTGATCACTCGTCAACTGAAAGTGATCGAAGGGCGTGCGTGCCAGGAGTACCTGGACGGTATCGAAAAACTCGGTCTGCCCCACGACCGCATTCCTCAACTCGGCGAAATCAACAAGGTCCTCGGTGAAACCACCGGCTGGCAGGTTGCCCGGGTTCCGGCACTGATTCCCTTCCAGACCTTTTTCGAATTGCTGGCCAGCAAGCAGTTTCCAGTGGCGACCTTCATTCGCACCCGCGAAGAGCTTGACTACTTGCAGGAGCCGGACATTTTCCACGAGATCTTCGGTCACTGCCCGCTGCTGACCAACCCCTGGTTCGCTGAATTCACCCACACCTACGGCAAGCTCGGCCTCAAGGCTTCCAAGGAAGAACGCGTGTACCTGGCGCGCCTGTACTGGATGACGATCGAATTCGGCCTGCTCGACACCCCGCAAGGCCAGCGCATCTACGGCGGCGGCATTCTGTCTTCACCGAAGGAAACCGTTTACTGCCTGTCGAACGAGCCTGAACATCAAGCCTTCGACCCGCTGGAATGCATGCGCACGCCGTACCGCATCGACATCCTGCAACCCCTGTATTTCGTTCTGCCGAACCTCAAGCGCCTGTTCGACCTGGCCCACGAAGACATCATGGGCATGGTCAAGCAAGCGATGCAGATGGGTCTGCACACGCCGAAATTTCCGCCAAAGGCCGCGTGAACCGCGATTTTTGCTGACAAGTGAGTCTGTCAGTCACCGTCGCTTTGGTTTAGCGTGACGGCACTGTCGACCGATATAAAAACACTCGATTACAGGAAACACACCATGTCCACTTTGAACCAAGCCCATTGCGAAGCCTGCCGCGCCGACGCCCCACAAGTCAGCGATGAAGAACTGCCGATCCTGATCAAGCAGATCCCGGACTGGAACATCGAAGTACGCGACAGCATCATGCAGCTGGAAAAGGTCTTCCTGTTCAAGAACTTCAAACATGCGCTGGCCTTCACCAACGCCGTCGGTGAAATCTCCGAAGCCGAAGGCCATCACCCAGGCCTGCTGACCGAGTGGGGCAAAGTGACCGTGACCTGGTGGAGCCACTCGATCAAGGGCCTGCACCGCAACGACTTCATCATGGCCGCGCGCACCGACGAAGTGGCGAAGGACGCCGAGGGGCGCAAGTAATGCATTTCGACGCCATCGGTCGAGTGCCTGGCGACCCGATTCTGGGCCTGATGGAGGCCTACGCGCAGGACCCGAACCCGCGCAAGTTCGATTTGGGCGTGGGCGTCTATAAGGACGCCCAGGGCCTGACGCCGATTCTCGAGTCGGTGAAGCTTGCCGAGCAACGTCTGGTGGAGCGTCAGTCCACCAAGACCTACATCGGTGGCCACGGCGAGCCGGCGTTCGGCAAGGCCATCAATGAACTGGTGCTGGGCGTCGATTCGAAACTGATCAGCGCACAACGTGCCGGCGCCACCCAGACCCCCGGCGGCACCGGTGCGCTGCGCCTGAGCGCGGACTTCATCGCCCAATGCCTGCCAGGCCGCGGCGTGTGGTTGAGCAACCCGACCTGGCCGATCCACGAAAGCATTTTCGCGGCCGCCAAGGTCAAGGTCAGCCACTACCCCTACGTCGGCAGTGACAACCGTCTCGATGTCGAAGGCATGCTGGCGGCGCTCAACGAAGCCCCCAAGGGTGACGTGGTCTTGCTGCACGCCTGCTGCCACAACCCGACCGGTTTCGACCTTTCCCATGATGACTGGCACCGGGTGCTGGAGGTAGTACGCAAGCGCGAATTGCTGCCACTGATCGACTTCGCGTATCAAGGATTCGGCGATGGCCTGGAACAGGATGCCTGGTCGACCCGGCTGTTCGCCGCCGAGTTACCGGAGCTGCTGATCACCAGTTCCTGCTCGAAGAACTTCGGCCTGTACCGCGACCGCACCGGCGCGCTGATTGTCTGCGCGAAAACCGCCGACAAGCTCACCGACATCCGCAGCCAGTTGGCCAACATCGCCCGCAACCTGTGGTCGACGCCTCCGGATCACGGTGCGGCCGTGGTCGCGACCATCCTCGGCGACCCGGAGCTGAAAAACCTCTGGGCTGACGAAGTGGAAGCCATGCGCCTGCGTATCGCCCAACTGCGCAGCGGTCTGGTGGAGGCGCTGGAACCTCATGGTTTGCGCGAGCGCTTTGCGCACATTGGGGTACAACGCGGGATGTTCTCCTACACCGGCCTGTCGCCGGATCAGGTCAAGCAACTGCGCGAACACCACAGCGTGTACATGGTCAACTCCGGCCGGGCCAACGTCGCTGGCATTGATGCCACGCGCCTGGATCTGCTGGCCGAGGCAATTGCCAAGGTCTGCAAATAACCCTGTAGGAGCGAGCTTGCTCGCGATGGACGCCAGAACACCGCGGAGTGTCAAGCACCCCCGCGTTATCGTTGACGTTTTTCGCGAGCAAGCTCGCTCCTACAGTTGTTTCAACCTGTCTAGACAACCCCACTCGTCGAAACAAATGGATATAAAAGTCTGTTTGTCATTTTCAGTGCTGTATCCTGCCAAGGCTTTTTAAAGCGCGGATCTACCAGATCTATCAACAGACTTAGCGAGGAGCGCAACCATGCACGAGATTCCCAATCTCCCCTTCCCAAGCCTGCACGTACCTGAGCAGACGCCCACGCAGCAAGCCGGAGCCCGACAGCCCGAGCCGAAAGAAGCCACTGACCGCCGCCAGGCTGACAGCGAAGACTGAAACACCCGCCGTACAGACCGTGTGGAAAGCGCTAACATGCGCTTTCCACACTGCCTGAAACGAGCCCCCCATGACCGATGAATTCAGCGAAGCGCAGGCCAGCGTCCTGATCGGCACTGCCGAGAAAATGATCGAGATCTGGAATCGCCTCCCCCCCGAGAAACAAGCCGCTTTGCTCGCCCGCTTCGGCACTGAAGAAAATGCGCTGGCCGCCCTGGTCACCACGCAGCTGGTCGCTCCCGTCAAACCTGAATGACACCGACCGGCAAATAGTTTTACTTTTTCATAACCTGCGACCGTCCACACCGTTATCATAAGCAGCCTATCTATCCTGCTTTACCGTGGACCTTTACCCATGCCTGAAAACCAGCGCCCCCTGGCGGTCACGCTGCAAGTTGTTTCCATCGTCCTTTTCACCTTCATCGGCTACCTGAACATCGGCATCCCCCTGGCCGTATTGCCCGGTTACGTCCACAGCGACCTGGGCTTCGGCGCGGTGATAGCGGGCCTGGTGATCAGCGTGCAATACCTGGCCACCCTGCTCAGCCGCCCCTATGCCGGGAAGATCATCGATAACAAGGGCAGCAAACTGGCAGTGATGTATGGCTTGGCCGGTTGCGGCTTGAGCGGTGTGTTCATGTTGATCTCGGCCTGGACCCAGAGCCTGCCGACCTTGAGCCTGATCAGCCTGTTGATCGGCCGTCTGGTGCTCGGCAGCGCGGAAAGCCTGGTGGGCTCGGGCTCGATTGGCTGGGGTATCGGCCGGGTCGGAGCAGCGAACACCGCCAAAGTCATCTCCTGGAACGGTATCGCCAGCTACGGCGCACTGGCCGTCGGCGCGCCCTTGGGCGTGCTGATCGTCCATCGACTGGGCTTGTGGAGCATGGGTGTCAGTATTGTGTTGCTGGCCGTCCTCGGTCTGCTGCTGGCCTGGCCGAAAACCGCCGCGCCAATCGTTGCCGGTGAACGCCTGCCGTTCATGCACGTGCTCGGGCGGGTCTTCCCTCACGGCTGTGGCCTGGCCCTCGGCTCCATCGGTTTCGGTACCATTGCCACCTTCATCACCCTGTATTACGCCACGCGACACTGGGATAACGCCGTACTGTGTCTGAGCCTGTTCGGCGCCAGCTTCATCGGCGCGCGCTTGCTGTTCGGCAACCTGATCAACCGTCTCGGCGGCTTTCGCGTCGCCATTGCCTGCCTGTCTGTGGAAACCCTGGGATTACTGTTGCTGTGGCTGGCACCGGATGCCCATTGGGCGCTGGCGGGTGCGGCGCTGAGCGGCTTCGGCTTTTCGCTGGTGTTTCCGGCGCTGGGGGTGGAGGCGGTCAACCTGGTACCGGCCTCCAGCCGTGGCGCAGCCGTTGGCGCCTATTCGCTGTTCATCGACCTGTCGCTGGGGATCACCGGACCGGTCGCTGGCGCCATTGCGGCCGGGTTCGGTTTTGCTTCGATCTTCCTGTTCGCCGCCATTGCCGCATTGAGCGGATTGACGCTGAGCCTTTACCTGTACCGACAGGCACCGAAGCAACGCGAGGCGCGGGACGCCCGTTAGAAGTCGACCTTGCCGCGCCCGGCCTTGATGTTGCCGCGCTTGCTCTTGGATTCGAGACGACGGGTCTTCGAGCCGAGGGTCGGCTTGGTCGGACGGCGCTTCTTCTCGACCTTGGTGGCACTGAGGATCAACTCGGTCAGCCGCAGCAGCGCATCGGCGCGGTTCTGCTCCTGCGTCCGGTACTGCTGGGCCTTGATGATCAGCACACCGTCACTGGTGATGCGGCTGTCGCGCAGTGCCAACAGCCGCTCCTTGTAGAACTCGGGCAAGGACGACGCCGGAATGTCGAAGCGCAGGTGCACGGCGCTGGAGACCTTGTTGACGTTCTGCCCACCCGCCCCCTGGGCGCGAATGGCCGTCAACTCGATCTCGGCATCCGGCAGATGCACATTGTTGGAAATGACCAGCATGGAAAAGCGTCCGTATTCAGAGTGTGCAGGATACCGCGAATGAGGTAATCAGCATGCGCTGATAAACCTGTGGGAGCGGGCTTGCTCCGGGCGGCGTTCCGACGATGACGGCGTGTCAGGCGCCATAAATACTCAATGTGCCGCCCCCATCGCGGGCAAGCCCGCTCCCACAAAGGGATTTGTGTGGGCCATGAAAACAACAAACCCGGCACATGGCCGGGTTTGTTGTTACTGCGCTCTGCGTTTACTTCACCGAAGCGCCGGCAGCCTGCAACGCATGTTGCGCACTGCGCTTGTTCTTGATGCCGTAGCAGACCCACATGAACACCAGCCACACCGGAATCGCATACACCGATGTCTGAATTCCCGGAATCAACAGCATCACGCCAAGGATGAACACCACGAACGCCAGGCAGATGTAGTTGCCGTACGGGTACCACAGGGCCTTGAACAGCGGCGTCTGGCGGGTCTTGTTCATGTGCTGGCGGAACTTGAAGTGCGAGTAGCTGATCATCGCCCAGTTGATCACCAGGGTGGCCACCACCAGCGACATGAGCAGTTCCAGCGCGTTTTGCGGCACCAGGTAGTTCAGCAGTACCGCGATCAGGGTCACGGCCGCCGAAGCCAGGATCGAACGCACTGGCACGCCACGCTTGTCGATCTTCGCCAGGCCTTTTGGCGCATCGCCCTGCTCGGCCATGCCCAGCAGCATGCGGCTGTTGCAGTAGGTGCCGCTGTTGTACACCGACAACGCCGCGGTCAGGACCACGAAGTTGAGGATGTGCGCAGCGGTGTTGCTGCCCAGCATCGAGAACACCTGCACGAACGGACTGCCGCTGTAGGAATCACCGGAGGCGTTCAGGGTGGTCAGCAGGCTGTCCCAAGGGGTCAACGACAGCAAGATCACCAGTGCACCGATGTAGAAAATCAGGATCCGGTAGATCACCTGGTTGATGGCTTTCGGGATCACGGTTTTCGGCTTGTCGGCTTCGGCTGCGGTGAAGCCGAGCATTTCCAGGCCGCCGAAGGAAAACATGATGAAAGCCATGGCCATCACCAGACCTGTGACACCGTTAGGGAAGAAGCCACCGTGGGACCACAGGTTGCTGACCGCTGCTTGCGGGCCGCCATTGCCACTGACCAGCAGGTAGCTGCCCAGGGCAATCATGCCGACGATTGCCACGACCTTGATGATCGCGAACCAGAACTCGGCCTCGCCAAAGACTTTGACGTTGGCCAGGTTGATGGCGTTGATCAGCACGAAGAAGGCCGCTGCGGAGGCCCAGGTCGGGATGTCCGGCGCCCAGTAGTGGATGTACTTGCCGACCGCGGTCAGCTCGGACATGCCCACCAGAATGTACAGAATCCAGCAGTTCCAGCCCGACAGGAAGCCGGCAAAGCCGCCCCAGTACTTGTGCGCGAAGTGGCTGAAGGAACCGGCCACCGGATCTTCGACGATCATTTCGCCCAGCTGGCGCATGATCATGAAGGCGATGAAGCCGCAGATGGCGTAGCCGAGGATCATCGACGGGCCGGCGGATTTCAGTACCCCGGCCGAGCCGAGGAACAAGCCGGTACCGATCGCGCCACCAAGGGCGATCAATTGAATGTGGCGATTTTTCAGGCCGCGTTTCAGCTCGCCTGATTGCGGGTGTTGTCCACTCATGAAAAGGGTCTCACGCAAGGTTTGATGATGTTCAGTAGACGTTGCTGCTCAGGAAATCCGTTAAGCGGCACCGATCAAACCCCAGCGCAAGCACCAGGAGTTCAGCGTATTTACAACGGTCATGCGTCACCTGTTTGTTTTTATCTGTGACGAAATCGAACCCGACACGCTCGTGACGCGACGGAGTGAACAAAGCGGATAGCCTTGAGGTTTGCGCTGATGCGCAGGAGGTCACAGGTAAAACGCGGCGCATTGTACACCTGTAACCCCCTGCTGCCAGACCCGCTGGACAAGCGCGTCTATGGCCGGGATTGCCTGTGTCCGCCCCGAGAGGTTCGGGCGGCTGCAAAAAATGGGTCAGACCCTTGCAGATCATCGACGGGAAAGGCAGGAAAACCGCCTCTCGCAGAGAGATGGAAACGGATTGCGGCGTTCATTGCGCCTCCTTTTTGTTATGCACCTGCACGACAGGCATGGCGCGCATAACACCCTGCATGGAGCGGTGAAACAAGCGGTCTAGAGCGTCGGGGAAAAGGCGTAAGGCAATGGCGCGTAAGAATTTTCTTACGACATTCGAGAAGCTGCGATTTCATGGGGTTAATCCGTAGATATCGTCAGGTTTTCCTTACAGAGCGTAATTCTGGCTTTCCACTTCGGACATCTCTGTGCTGCGACTGGCGCCTTCGCGGGCGAGCCCGCTCCCACAGTGGATCGTGTTTCTCCAGAACTACCCGGTCTCCTGTGGGAGCGGGCTTGCCCGCGATGGGGCCCTTGAAAACACCCCATCGCTAACGCCGGACCAAAAAAAACGCCAACCCGAAGGTTGGCGTTTTTAACTTGTCGCTTACAGCTTGAAGCTTACTGCTGCCTCACTCCGGCTTACGCCGACCAAAGCCCGGACGCTGGCCGGAACCGGCCGGTGCGCCACGGCGCTTGCCCGATGGCGTGTCACCGTCGACCAGTTTGATCCCCGGACGCTTCGGCGCCGGCTTGGCCGGACGCTTGGTGTCAGCCGGACGATCGGCTACCGGTGTACCTCGACCTTCGCCACGCTCAGTACGGCCATTGGCCGGACGTGGCGTGCGTGGACCGCGTTCGCCGTCCTGACGCGCTGCAGGCTTGCGCCCTGGGCGCTCGCCTTCGATCTGCGGCTCGCGGTTTTCACGCGGGGCTGCAGGTCCGCTATGCGCTGGACGCAGGGTGCGTACACGTTCGGTCCTGGCCATCGGCCGCGACGACTTGCGTTGCATCCGGTCGAGCTTGTCTTTGCTCTTGGCGTTCAGTTGCGGCATGGCCACCGGGGTCAGGCCGACTTCCGCGCTGAGGACGTCGACTTCGTACTGGCTCATTTCGCGCCAGCGGCCCATCGGCAGGTCAGAGTTGAGGAACACCGGACCGAAACGCACGCGCTTCAGACGGCTGACCACCAGGCCCTGGGATTCCCACAGGCGACGTACTTCACGGTTACGACCTTCCATTACCACGCAGTGGTACCAGTGGTTGAAACCTTCGCCGCCCGGTGCCTGCTGGATGTCGGTGAAACGCGCCGGACCGTCTTCGAGGACAACACCGGCCTTCAGGCGCTCGATCATCTCGTCATCGACTTCACCGCGTACACGCACGGCGTACTCGCGATCCATCTCGTAGGACGGGTGCATCAAGCGGTTGGCCAGTTCACCGTCGGTGGTGAACATCAGCAAACCGGTGGTGTTGATGTCGAGGCGGCCGATGTTGATCCAGCGGCCCTCTTTCGGACGCGGCAGCTTGTCGAACACGGTTGGGCGGCCTTCCGGGTCGACACGGGTGCAGATCTCGCCGTCGGGCTTGTTGTACATGATCACGCGGCGGACCGATTCGGCGGCCTCTTCGCGTTTGATCACCTTGCCATCGATGGTGATGGCGTCGTGCATGTCGACGCGCTGGCCAAGGGTGGCGTCTTTGCCGTTGACCTTGATCCGGCCGTGGCTGATCCAGGCTTCCACGTCACGGCGCGAGCCGACGCCGATACGGGCGAGGACTTTCTGCAGTTTTTCGCCTGCTGGGCCGATTGGCTGGTCGTCTTGCTGGTCTTTGATACTCATCTGGGCACCTCCCGGTGTGGTCTGAAAACTGGGTACTTGGGCGAAGGGATCGCCGAAGGGTCGCGAATCATACGCGCATGAGGGCGTTTGCGCATCAGAGACTAGCTGATCAATGCAAGGTTATTTGTTTTTCCGCCGGCCGGTGACACTCAGCTTGATCATTCGGCGATCACAACCCCCTGTAGGAGCGAGCTTGCTCGCGAAAAACACAATGGCGCCACGGGCATCCGGATGTGCGCGTCATCGTTCACGACCATCGCGAGCAAGCTCGCTCCTACAGGATCGGTGTCAGTCCTCGAATTGGCGGCGTTCTGCTTCGATGGCTTCCGCCAGGGCCTGGGCTTCAGCCTCTTCGTCCGACCGCTGCGGCTCGGGTTTCGGCTGTTCGAGGGCAGCCACGGCAGCCAGGAGCTTTTCCCGGGCTTCGGCAACGCCGAGGATATCGTCTTCTTGCTCCGGCTCGATTTCGGGCTCTGGCCCGCCTTCCGGTTCTGGCTCGGGCTGTGTCGCTTCGACTTCTGGTTCGATAACCGACTGTTCCGGATCGAACTCAGGAGAAGCGCCATCACGCAGCAAGTCGTCGAAGTCGGTCTTGAGCCCCTCCTCCATGCTGTCCAGCTCCAGCAACAGCGTGTGGAAACTGGTTTCTTCCTTCGGCTCTTCCGGCTCGGCGCTGGCGTCGGCCAATTCTTGCAGACCGGCGGGTACGGGGGCGTCGTCGAAATCGAGCACCGGATCCGGTTCCAGCTCACGCAGTTCCGCCAGCGGCGGCAGGTCGTCGAGGTTTTTCAGGTTGAAGTGATCAAGGAATGCCTTGGTGGTGGCGAACATGGCCGGTTTGCCGGGTACGTCACGGTAGCCGACGATGCGGATCCACTCGCGCTCCATCAGCGTCTTGACGATGTTGCTGTTGACCGCCACGCCCCGCACGTCTTCGATCTCGCCCCGGGTGATCGGCTGGCGATAGGCGATCAGGGCCATGGTTTCCAGCATGGCGCGGGAATAGCGCTGCGGGCGCTCTTCCCACAGACGCCCGACCCACGGGGCAAATTTCTCGCGAATTTGCAGGCGATACCCCGAGGCCACTTCCTTCAGTTCAAAGGCGCGGCCATCGCAGGACTTCGCCAGAATCGTCAGGGCCTTCTTGAAGACCGGCGGCTCGGGGCGCTCGCCTTCTTCGAAGAGTTCGAACAGGCTTTCCAGGGATTGCGGCTTTCCCGAGGCCAACAGAAAGGCTTCAAGCAATGGCGCCAGCTCGCGGGGTTCGGTCAGGTTCATGATTCAACTCGTTATTCGGCTCGGGCTCGCACGTGAATCGCGGCAAATGGCTCATTCTGCACCAGCTCGACCAGGGATTCCTTGACCAATTCAAGGATCGCCATAAAGGTCACCACCACGCCCAGGCGCCCTTCTTCAGCGGTGAACAGCTCGACAAACGGCACGAAACCGCCGCCCTTGAGGCGTTCCAGCACATCGCTCATGCGCTCGCGGGTCGACAGTGCCTCGCGGCTGACCTGATGGCTTTCGAACATGTCGCCACGGCGCAACACCTCGGCCATGGACAACAGCAACTCGGACAAGCGTACGTCCGGCAGCAGCTTGCGTGCCCGCGCCTCCGGTGCATCAAGCTTGGGCACGACGACATCGCGACCGACGCGACTGAGACCGTCGATGCCCTCGGCAGCAGCCTTGAAACGCTCGTACTCCTGCAAGCGACGGATCAGTTCGGCGCGCGGGTCTTCCTCTTCGTCTTCGACGGTTTCGGCCCGCGGCAGCAGCATCCGCGACTTGATCTCGGCCAGCATCGCGGCCATCACCAGGTACTCGGCGGCCAGCTCGAGGCGCACCGACTGCATCAACTCGACGTAGCCCATGTACTGGCGAGTGATTTCCGCCACCGGGATGTCGAGGATGTTGATGTTCTGTTTGCGGATCAGGTACAGCAGCAGGTCGAGCGGGCCTTCGAACGCCTCGAGGAAGACCTCGAGGGCATCCGGCGGGATGTACAGGTCCAGCGGCATTTCCATGACCGCCTGGCCGTAGACCATGGCGAAGGGTAGTTCCTGCTGGGCTCCGGCCTGACTGTCGACGGGTTCTACTGCGGACATCTAGGCTTCGACCATGAACGGCGCAGGGTCGCCGCAACCAACGCGAATGACTTCCGGCTCGCCGTCGGCGAGGTTGATCACGGTGGACGCCTTGATCCCGCCGAAACCACCGTCGATGATCAGATCGACCTGGTGTTCGAGCAGCTGGCGCATTTCATGGGGATCATACATAGGGTCGGTTTCACCGGGCATGATCAGACTCACGCTCATCAACGGCTCGCCGAGCTGCTCCAGCAGTGCCAGGGCAATCGGATGGCTTGGCACCCGCAGGCCGATGGTGCGTTTTTTCGGGTGCAGCAGCAGTCGCGGTACTTCGCGGGTGGCGTTGAGAATGAATGTGTACGGTCCCGGCAAGTGGGCCTTGAGCAAGCGGAACGTGCCAGTGTCGATCTTGGCAAACAGCCCCAGCTGCGACAGGTCGCAGCAAATCAGCGCGAAGTTATGCTTTTCATCCAGCCCGCGCAAACGTCGCACGCGCTCCACAGCCACTTTGTCGCCGATCTGGCAACCAATGGCGTAGGAAGAGTCCGTGGGATAAATCACCACCCCGCCCTTGCGGATGATCTCGACCGCCTGTTTGATCAGGCGCGCTTGCGGGTTTTCCGGATGAATCTGGAAAAATTGACTCACATTCTCTACCTGTTCAGACGGCGGCAATAACTGGGTCATGTTTGAATCGACACCATAGCGGTGGCAGATCCTCCGGGACGGGCCGGTATTCACCGATTTCCGACCAGCCTCCTGGGCCATGAAAATCACTGCCGGCACTGACCAGCAGACCGAACTCGCGGGCCAGAATGGCCAGGCTGCCCACTTGCTCGGCAGGCTGATAGCCATTGACCACTTCGATGGCGTGGCCCCCTGCTTGAATATAGTCGGCAATCAGGCGACGACGCTTGCTTCGGGTAAATTCGTAGTGCCAGGGATGCGCCAGACTGACCCAGGCCTTGGCCGCGCGCAGGGTTTCGACGGTTTCCTCCAGGGTCGGCCAGTGTTGCTTGACGTCGCCCAGCTTGCCGGCGCCCAGCCATTTGCGGAACGCCTCGGCACGATCCTTGACGAAACCTTCACGCACCATCCAGTCGGCGAAATGCGGGCGGGCCGGCGCGTTACCGCTGTCACCCAGCTCCTGCTGGATCTCCCGGGCGCCGTCCAGCGCCCCCGGCATGCCTTTCAACGCCAGTTTGCGGCTGATTTCCTCGGAGCGCAGCCAACGGCCATCATGCAATCTGGCGATGGCCTCGACCAACGGTGCGGCGTTCACGTCAAAACCGTAGCCCAGGACATGAATGGTCGCGCCGCCCCAGGTGCAGGACAATTCGACGCCATTGACCAGTTGCATCCCCAGCGCGGTCGCCGCATGCCGGGCCTCGTCGAGGCCTTCAAGGGTGTCGTGATCGGTCAAGGCCAGGACTTGCACGCCCTTCTCGAACGCGCGCGCCACCAGAACCGCAGGCGCCAGGGCGCCATCGGAGGCCGTGCTATGGCAGTGCAAATCAACATTCACAGGGCTTTGTAACCTCAAATCAGCTGGCGCTATCGCGCGCCCGTATGTTTGTTATTATGCCGCCACATCCTGCTTCTGGCTGCCACTGTGAAACAATTCATCGATTTCATCCCGCTCCTGCTGTTTTTCATCGTCTTCAAAACCGATCCACGGGTCGTCGACATCGCCGGCCATGAGGTCACTGTAGGCGGTATTTACAGCGCCACCGCGATGTTGATCGTCAGTTCCCTGGTGGTCTACGGCACGCTGTTCATCAAACAGCGCAAGCTGGAGAAGAGCCAGTGGCTGACCCTGATCGCCTGCCTGGTCTTTGGCAGCCTGACCCTGGCGTTCCACAGCGAGACATTCCTGAAGTGGAAAGCTCCGGTGGTCAACTGGCTGTTTGCCCTGGCGTTCATTGGCAGCCACTTCGTCGGCGACAGCCTGCTGATCAAACGCATCATGGGCCACGCGCTGACCTTGCCGGAGCCGGTCTGGACGCGCCTGAACATCGCCTGGATCGCCTTCTTCCTGTTTTGCGGCGGCGCCAACCTGTTTGTCGCGTTCACCTTCCAGAGCTACTGGGTCGACTTCAAGGTCTTCGGCAGCCTGGGCATGACTTTGCTGTTCCTGGTCGGCCAGGGCATCTACCTGTCCCGCCATCTGCACGATGCCGACACTACTACGCCAAAAACCGAGGACTGACATGCTTTACGCAATCATTGCCACAGACGTCGCCAACTCCCTGGAAGCCCGCCTGGCCGCACGGCCTGCGCACCTCGAGCGCCTGCAAGCGCTCAAGGGCGAAGGTCGCATCGTATTGGCCGGCCCACACCCGGCCGTCGACAGCAATGATCCGGGTGCGGCGGGTTTCACCGGCAGCCTGATCGTTGCCGAGTTCGACTCCCTGAGCGCCGCCCAGGCCTGGGCAGACGCTGATCCGTACATCGCCGCGGGCGTCTACGCCAACGTTCTGGTCAAGCCGTTCAAGCAAGTTCTACCGTAAAACGTCCCCACGCGATGAACCTTGTCGGTTCATCGCGTTCTCAATCGCTCATTATTCTCGTTTGCCGGCCGACAACCTGCCCAATACTCGTATTGGAATCAGGAGTCGCGATGCGCAAGGGTCCGTTGTGTCTGATGTTGGTCACGTTGTCGGTCGTGGCACCCGCCCAGGGTGAAGAAAGCGCCGAGGGCGGTAATTCGACGCCGCTTTCCCTGAGCGCCGGCGGCCAGATCACCGAGTTGCAGCAACGCTTGAAAGAAAGCGAACGGCAACGGGAAGAATTGAGCAAACAACTGCAAACTGCCGATGGCGAACGCGAAAGCCCGCTGCTGGCCCGGTTGCGCCAGGAGAACCAGCGTTTGAAGCTGCAACTCAAGGAAACCCAGGCCAGCAGTCCGCTGCCGCGCCTGCTGACCGACCAGCAACAATGGTTTGTCATTGGTGCCGGGGTAGCGCTATTGGCTCTGCTCTGCGGTATCTTCGCCAGTGGAGCAAGTCGAAAACGTCGACAATGGCTAAATTGAGTGAGTCATGAGCGAGCTGTTACTGATTGATGATGACCAGGAGCTGTGTGAGCTTCTGAGCAGTTGGCTGAGCCAGGAAGGATTTCAGGTGCGTGCCTGTCACGACGGCCAGAGCGCACGCCGCGCGCTGGCCGAAACCGCCCCCGCCGCCGTGGTGCTGGATGTAATGTTGCCCGATGGCAGCGGCCTGGAACTGCTCAAGCAGTTGCGCAGCGATCACCCGGATTTGCCGGTGCTGATGCTTTCGGCACGGGGCGAGCCCCTGGACCGGATCCTCGGCCTGGAACTGGGCGCCGACGATTACCTGGCCAAGCCCTGCGATCCACGGGAACTGACCGCCCGCCTGCGCGCAGTCTTGCGTCGTAGCCACCCGGCGGCGGTGTCCAGCCAGATGGAACTGGGTGACCTGTGTTTCAGCCCGGTACGCGGGGTGGTCAGCATCGACGAGCAGGAGTTCACCCTCACCGTTTCCGAAAGCCGCCTGCTGGAAGCGCTGCTCAAGCAGCCCGGCGAGCCCCTGGACAAACAGGAACTGGCGCAGATCGCCCTCGGTCGCAAGCTGACCCTGTACGACCGCAGCCTGGACATGCACGTCAGCAACCTGCGCAAGAAGATCGGCCCACACCCCGATGGCCGCCCGCGCATCGTCGCCCTGCGCAGCCGCGGTTACTACTACAGCCTCTGAACAACTGTAGGAGCCGGCTTGCCGGCGAAGGGGGCCTTGAATTTTATGTTGTCCTTTCGGACGTCTTCGCTGGCAAGCCAGCTCCTACAGGGGTGTTTTGTCAGGTACAGGCAAAATCATCTTTACCCAAGCTTTACGCTTCGCTGACCGCCGCTGACCTTGATCTGCGTAATCTGTACTCATCCGGAACGTACCGGGAACGAGACAAGGAGATACACCATGCGCAAGACTCTTATCGCCCTGATGTTCGCTGCTGCCCTGCCGACCGTTGCCATGGCCATGCCTGAAGGCACGGGCCCGATGGACGGGCCGATTGACGGATCGCGCCACGGCGGTCAGATGCACGGCATGCACGGCAAAGGCCCGTACAGTCAACTGGACCTGAGCCGCGAACAGCGCGAGCAGATCCGCAAGATCATGGGCGAGCAGATGCACGAGCGTAAGCAACTGGTCGAGAAGTACCTGGAGAAACTCTCGCCAGCCGACCAGAAAGCCATGAAGGACGAAATGGCGGCCAAGCACCAGAAAGCCGAAGCTGACGTGCGTGCCGTGCTGAAACCGGATCAACAGAAGAAATTCGACGAGATCCAGAAAAAACAGGCTGAACGTCGCGCCGAGTGGGCTGAGTTCAAAGCCTGGAAAGCGCAACATCCGCAAAAAGCGCAATAATGCGCTGACCCTGGACCCGACGGCTGAACACCGTTGGGTCTGACACCACACCAATCCTGTAGGAGCGAGCTTGCTCGCGATTGACGTCAACGATAACGCGCGGCATCAGGCGGCACGTGTCATCCATTCGTTTTTCGCGAGCAAGCTCGCTCCTACATAGAGGGTTACGTTCGCTTGAGGATTTTCCGTGCGTTCATTGTTCTGGCGTATCCTGGCCAGCTTCTGGCTGGCCATCGCTCTGGTTGCAGGGCTTTCCATCCTGCTCGGGCACATGCTCAACCAGGACGCATGGATTCTCAGCCGCCACCCGGGCCTCAACACGCTGGCCGAAGAGTGGACGCAAACCTACGAAAGCCAGGGCGAAGACGCCGCCCAGGACATTCTCCAGCAACGTAAACGCCAGTATCACATCGACGTTCAGGTGCTTAACGAAAGCGGCGACCCGGTTGTGCGCGGCACCTTTCCGAAACGTGCGGCAGCCTTTGAGGCGCGACAGAACAATGAAGACCGGCGCCTGCCATGGCGGCGTCTGACCGATGAATTCACCAGCGAAAAAACCGGCGACACCTACCTGTTCATCTACCGCATCCCACACCCGGAACTGGACGCCTGGCACCGCGAGAGCCTGCTCTGGCCGCTCAGCGCACTGGGGATCGCCCTGGTTGTGCTGACCCTGTTCAGCCTGCTGGTGACCTTTTCCATCACTCGCCCGCTCAGCCGCCTGCGCGGAGCGGTGCATGACCTGGGACAAACCGCTTATCAACAGACCAGCCTGGTCAAACTGTCCAATCGTCGCGATGAGTTTGGCGTGCTGGCCAACGACTTCAACCGCATGGGCGCACGTCTGCAAAGCCTGATTGGCAGTCAGCGGCAATTGCTGCGGGATGTGTCCCACGAACTGCGTTCGCCCCTCGCCCGCCTGCGTATCGCGCTGGCACTGGCCGAACGAGCCACCCCGCAAGAACGGGAACAGCTCTGGCCGCGCCTGACCCGTGAGTGCGACCGACTGGAAGCGTTGATCAGCGAAATCCTGGTACTGGCCCGGGTCGACTCCGATAACGCCAGTGCGGAAGAGGTGGATCTGAATGCCTTGCTCAATACCCTGCAAAAGGATGCGCAACTCAGTTCACCCGAGCAACTCGTCCACCTCGAAGCCGAGTCGCAACTGAATCTGAAGGGCTGGCCGACCATGATCGAGCGGGCCGTCGACAATTTGCTGCGCAACGCCCAGCGCTTCAATCCGGTGGGAGGCCTGCCGATCGAAATGCAGGCGCTGCGTCAGGGTGAGCGGATCGTCGTGACCGTGCGCGACCACGGGCCCGGGGTCAGTGCCGAACATTTGAGCCAGCTCGGTGAGCCGTTCTATCGGGCACCGGGGCAGACAGCGGCCGGACACGGCCTGGGCCTGGCCATCGCCCGCCGCGCGGCGGAGCGACATGGGGGAAGCCTGGTGCTAGCCAATCACCCGGAGGGCGGGTTCATTGCCAGTCTGGAATTGCCCTTGCTGCCGGGGGCTGTTGTCCAGCCCTGAAACCTGTGGGAGCGGGCTTGCTCCCACAGAGGATTGGTGTACTCAGTGATTGCCTGGCCAGGCACTGACGAACTCGGCCAGGTCGACTTTCTCGGCCACGCGCGGTTCTTTCTGCGGTGTGCCCAAATACAGGAAGGCAATCACCTCTTCCCCCTCCGCCAGGCCCAAACCCTTGGCCACATGCGCCGAATAGGCCAGGTCACCGGTACGCCACACCGCGCCAATGCCCTGGGCATAGGCCGCGAGCAAAATCCCGTGGGCCGCACAGCCCGCCGCCAGCAACTGCTCGGACTTAGGATACTTGACGTGATCCTGCAACCGCGCGATCACCACCACCACCAGCGGGGCACGCAGTGGACCACTGCGCGCCTTGTCGATGGCCGCTTCGCTGACTTCGCTGTCCGAAAGCTTCGCCGCTTCGGCCAGCAACTCGCCCATTTGCTCGCGCGCCGCGCCTTCGACCGTCAGGAAACGCCAAGGCTGCAAGTGACCGTGATCCGGGGCGCGCATGGCGGCGCCGAACAGCACCTCGCGCTGCTCGGCAGTGGGTGCAGGGTCAATCAGTCGTGGAACGGAAACACGGTTGAGCAAAGCGTCGAGAGCCTGCATCGGCCACCTCCTGAAAAATTTGTGCGGCTATTCTAGCTGTAACTGCCGCAGCAGTGCCGGTTTACATGCCCCGCCTCGCGGGTAGAATGGCGCCCTTTCCCCTATCAGCCGAGCGGACCTCATGGCGTTGCCGACCTTACGGATCATTGGTTTCATCATCGGCATCTTCCTGATCACGCTGGCGATCTCCATGGTCATCCCCATGGCCACGCTGGTCATTTTCGACCGCACTGGCGATCTGCCGTCGTTCCTCTGGGCCAGCATGATCACCTTTGTCGCCGGCCTTGCGCTGGTGATTCCCGGTCGCCCGGAACACATTCACCTGCGCCCCCGGGACATGTACCTGCTGACTGTCAGCAGTTGGCTGGTGGTGTGCATCTTCGCCGCGCTGCCGTTCCTGCTGACCCAGCACATCAGCTACACCGACTCATTCTTCGAAAGCATGTCCGGCATCACCGCCACTGGCGCAACCGTGCTCAGCGGCCTGGACACCATGTCCCCCGGCATCCTGATGTGGCGCTCGTTGCTGCACTGGCTCGGCGGCATCGGCTTTATCGGCATGGCGGTGGCGATCCTGCCGCTGTTGCGCATCGGTGGCATGCGGCTGTTCCAGACCGAATCGTCGGACCGCTCGGAAAAAGTCATGCCCCGCTCGCACATGGTGGCGCGGCTGATCGTGGCGACCTACGTCGGCATTACCATTGTCGGCAGCCTGGCATTCTGGTGGGCCGGGATGAGCCTGTTCGACGCCATCAACCATGCGATGTCGGCGATTTCCACCGGCGGTTTCTCGACATCTGACCAGTCTTTGGCCAAGTGGACGCAACCGGCGGTACATTGGGTCGCGATCGTCATCATGATTCTCGGTGCCCTGCCGTTCACCCTGTATGTCGCCACGCTGCGTGGAAACCGTCGGGCGCTGATCAAGGACGAACAGGTTCAAGGCCTGCTCGGCATGCTGCTGGTGACCTGGCTGGTGCTCGGCACCTGGTATTGGTGGACTACCCAGCTGCATTGGCTGGAGGCGTTGCGGCATGTGGCGCTGAACGTGACGTCGGTGGTGACGACAACCGGTTTCGCACTGGGGGACTACAGCCTGTGGGGCAATTTCTCGCTGATGCTGTTCTTCTATCTGGGATTTGTCGGCGGTTGCTCCGGCTCGACCGCGGGCGGAATCAAGATTTTCCGCTTCCAGGTGGCCTATATCCTGCTCAAGGCCAACCTTAACCAGCTGATTCACCCGCGGGCGGTGATCAAGCAGAAGTACAACGGTCACCGCCTCGACGAAGAAATCGTGCGTTCGATCCTGACCTTTTCGTTCTTCTTTGCAATCACCATCTGCGTGATTGCGCTGTTGCTGTCGCTGCTCGGCGTGGATTGGATGACCGCCCTCACCGGCGCGGCCAGTACCGTGTCCGGTGTCGGTCCGGGACTCGGCGAAACCATTGGCCCGGCGGGCAACTTCGCCACCCTGCCGGATGCCGCCAAGTGGATTCTCTCGTTCGGCATGCTGCTGGGCCGACTGGAGATCATTACGGTGTTTGTGCTGTGTATTCCGGCATTCTGGCGTCATTGACCGCTTCAGATGTTTGCAGCAGCCGCATCCGGTACTCGCCGGGTGTGGCAGCGAACCAGCGGCGGAAAGCGCGGAAGAAGTTGCTCGGATCGGCGAACCCCAGCAAGTAGGCAATTTCCAGCAAGGTCATGTTCGGTTGCGCCAGGTACTGCTCGGCCAGTTCGCGCCGTGTGTCGTCGAGCAACGCCTGAAAACTCGTGCCCTCCTCCTGCAAGCGCCGTTGCAAGGTGCGCTGGGAAAGGTGCAGCGCCTGCGCCACGGTGTCGCGCTTGGGCTCGCCCTGGGGCAACAGGCGGCACAACACTTGCCGTGCCTTGTGGGTCACGCGGCTTTCGGAAAAGCGCGCCAGGTACTCGCCGGCAAATCGGTCATGCAGCAACGCCATGGCTTCGTTGGCCGTCGGCAGCGGCGCTTCCATGTCCGCGCGTTCGAATATCAGCGCATCGTATGGCGCATTGAACACCAGCGGTGCATGGAAGGCTTGTTTATAGGGTTCCAGATCGGCCGGCTCGGCGCCTTGCAACAACACTTTGCGTGGCTGCAGTGTACGCCCGGTCAACCAGCCGCACAGTGCCAAGGCACAGGCCATTGAAGCTTCGGCGCTTTGCCGGGTCGGCGGCAGATGGTCGCCATGTACCGTCAGAATCAGCGCGTAGCCTTCTTCCAGCAGCTTGAAACTCAGGTCGGCACTTTCGGCGATGATGCGCTGATAGCGCACCAGTCGCTGAAAGCCTTCGCCCAGGGTCTGGCTGGACATCAAGGCGTAACCCGCCACATGAAACTGCGCCGGCCGCACCACCTTGCCCATGTTCAGGCCGATGGCCGGGTTGCCGGACAGATCGACCGCGCGTTGCCACAGCCGTGTCATGGAATCCTGCGTAAAGCGTGCATCCGGATCATCCAGTGCCGCGTAGTCGAGTCCCAGCTGTTTGAACAGAACCCGGCAATCCAGGCCGTCCATCTCCAGCGCTTTGACAATCCCCATCGCCCAGCTTGCAGAAGTCGTTCGTTCGCTCATGGCGTTTTCTTACATGGTGAGCCGCATGCTACGGCTATTGACCGAAGGATATTAAAGTGGCGCCTATTGTCACTGCCTGATGCCATTGATCACTCTAGACTCAAATAAGCTACCCGCAGAACAACTTGCTGCCAGAACAATAACCACAGAGATCGCAGTCGTGGAAAACATCAAACGCTTCAACAGCTTTGCCGAGTTTTACCCGTACTACCTCAGCGAGCACAGCAACAGTTCCTGCCGCCGCCTACACTTTATCGGCACGACACTGGTTATCTTGATTCTGGCACTGACCATTGGTCGCGGGGTTTGGATGCTGTTGTGGGCCCTGCCTGTGGCAGGTTACAGCTTTGCCTGGGTCGGGCATTTCTTCTTCGAGAAGAACCGCCCGGCAACGTTCCAACACCCCGTCTATAGCCTGCTCGGCGATTTTGTCATGTACCGGGACATGGTTCTGGGACGCGTTCCGTTCTAGATAACCTCAGTCACAAGAGAGTCACCCATGAATGCCAATGCCCGCTTCACCCACATGAAGGACGGCACGCAGGAGGACTGGGCGATCATCGCCGCGGACTTCAGTGCCTACGCGCGACAATTGCCGACAAGGATTGTGGCGCACCTGAAGTTACTGGAGGGTGATTTTGGCGGGTTCCCGGTGGATCGCCTCACCCACTCCCTGCAAACCGCCACCCGCGCCTGGCGCGATGGCCGTGACGAAGAATACGTGGTCTGCGCCCTGCTCCATGACATCGGCGACACCCTGGGCTCCTACAACCACCCGGACATCGCGGCGGCGATCCTCAAGCCGTTCGTCAGCGCCGAGAACTTGTGGATGGTGGAAAAGCACGGGATTTTCCAGGGCTACTACTTTTTCCATCACCTGGGCATGGATCGGCATCTGCGTGAACAATTCCAGGACCATCCGCAGTACCACGCGACCGTCGAGTTCTGTGCCAGCTACGATGCGGCGGCGTTTGACCCGGAATACGACACGCTGCCATTGAGCTTTTTCGAGCCGATGATGGAGCGGTTGTTTGCGCACCCCAGGAACTCGATTTACAAGGCGGCGATGGAAGGGCACGCACCGACCTGATGCGAACAAGCTAAAGATAAATTGGACTTGTAGGAGCCGGCTTGCCGGCGATAGCGTCCTTAAGAGTGCCATCGCCGGCAAGCCGGCTCCTACAG
>NZ_AKJJ01000102.1:0-10328 GCF_000282395.1 Pseudomonas sp. GM55
GCGAAAGCGGCCTTGAGTCATGCGTCAACATTGCAAACGCCTTCGCCGGCAAGCCGGCTCCTACAGGTTGGGTGTTGCCGTTTGTTCGAAGTTGTAACAGCCATGCCCGCACCTAATCGAGCTGATGAGATAAACCTAGTAAAAACAATGATATAGCTGATCTTTCAAACTGTTACACCAAGATTTCTTACCAATTGCCGCCTTACTGAACACTCGTTTAGTATGGCCTCAAGTCGCATCACCTCAGACCAATCACAATAATTCGAGGATTCCCATGACCACTCAATCGTCGCTGCTCAGCCAGGTCGAAGCAGGCGTTGCCTGGATCACCCTCAATCGCACTGCCCAGCGCAATGCGCTGGACATTCCGACGCTGAAAAACCTGCACGCCATGCTCGACGCTTTCAACGCCAATCCAGCGGTGCGTGTGGTGGTATTGACGGGGAGTGGCCGCAGCTTCTGCGCTGGCGCCGACCTTGATGAATGGGCCGATGCCGAAGCCCGGGGCGCACTGGAAACCTATGGCTGGACCGAAACCGCCCATGCCTTGATGACCCGCCTGCACAGCCTGGAAAAACCCACCATCGCCGCCATCAACGGCACTGCCGTTGGCGCCGGGATGGACCTGACCCTGTGCTGTGACCTGCGCATCGCCGGGCAATCGGCACGCTTCAAGGCCGGCTACACCAGCATGGGGTATTCGCCGGATGCGGGCGCCAGTTGGCACCTGCCGCGCCTGATCGGCAGCGAACAGGCCAAGCGCCTGCTGTTTCTCGATGAATTGTGGGGTGCCGAGCGTGCCCTGGCCGCCGGGCTGGTTGGCGAAGTGTGCGCCGACGATCAACTGCTGACCGTCACCAATGAACTGGCCGCACGCCTGGCCGCCGGCCCGACCTTTGCCTTCGCCCAGACCAAAAAGCTCATGCGTGAAGGCGCCGAACGCAGCCTGCCGGAACAACTGCAGGCCGAACTCGCTGCGGGCCTGCTCTGCGGTCGCAGCGAGGACGGCAACGAAGCCCTGCGCGCCGCCATGGAAAAACGCCCGGCACGCTTCATCGGTCGTTGATTCCTCTCCATCTCCCAGAACACGAACAACAGGTAGCACCATGAATTTCCAACTGACCCAAGAACAAGAAATGTTGGTGGACTCGGTACGCAGCTTCGTCGAGAAGGAACTGCTGCCCTATGAAGAGCAAGTCGACCGCGCCGACGAGGTATCCCCGGAACTGGCAGCGCAGATTCGCGGCAAGGCGATTGCTGCCGGGTTCTACGCCTTCAACATGCCCGAAGAAGTGGGCGGTGGTGGCCTGGACTATCTGTCCCAGGCGCTGATCGAGCGTGAACTGTCCAAAGTGTCCTGGGCGCTGCACGTGTTCGTCGCACGGCCGTCGAAAATCCTCATGGCCTGCAAGGGCGAGCAGATCAACGACTATCTGTTGCCGTGCATCCAGGGCGAGAAGATCGACTGCTTCGCCCTGACCGAGCCGGGTGCCGGCTCCGATGCCAATGCGATCAAGACCCGCGCCGTGCGTGAGGGCGACGACTTCATCCTCAATGGCAGCAAGCATTTCATCAGCCACGCCGGGCATGCCGATTTCGCCATCGTCTTCGCCGTGACCGACACCTACGAGCACAACGGCAAGAAGCGCAACGCGGTGACCTCGTTCCTGGTCGACCGCAACACCCCGGGCATGACCATCCGCCGTGGGCCGAAGTGCGTGAGCAACCGTGGTTATCACACCTTTGAAATGTTCTTCGACGACTGCCGCGTGCCGGCCAGCAAAGTGCTCGGCGAAGTCGGCAAGGGCTGGGACGTGGCCAACGCCTGGCTGACCGCCGGGCGCGTGATGGTCGCGGCCAACTGCGTCGGTCAGGCCCAGCGCGCGCTGGATGTGTCCCTGCAATGGGCGGCGGACCGCAAGCAATTCGGCCAACCGATCGGCACTTACCAGGGGGTGTCATTCAAATTGGCCGACATGGCCACGCAAATCCGCGCCGCCGAACTGCTGACCCTGCACACCGCCTGGAAAATGGACCAGGGCACCATGACCGATGGCGAGGCCGGGATGGCCAAGTTGTTCGCCAGTGAAGTGCTCGGCCGTACCGCCGATGAAGCGGTGCAGATCTTCGGTGGCATGGGCCTGATGGACGAAGGTCCGGTGGAGCGCATCTGGCGTAACGCACGGATCGAACGGATCTGGGAAGGCACCTCGGAAATCCAGCGCCACATCATTTCCCGCGAACTGCTGCGGCCGCTGCTGCGCTGATCGGTCCGGAGAATTCCCATGTCCCAAACCATTCGTGACAACCTCAAACGCATGCTCGCGCCGCAATACGTGGCGTTTGTCGGCGGCCGCAGCATGGCGCGCGCCCTCAAGCGCTGTGCCGAGGGTGGCTACCAAGGGCAAATGTGGCTGGTCAACCCGCAACACGACAGCCTCGAAGGCGTACCCTGTGTGCGCACTATTGCCGATCTGCCTTGCGGGCCGGACGCGGTATTTATTGCGACCAACCGCGAACTGACCCTGACCTGCGTGGCCGAACTGGCCGCCATCGGCGCTGGCGGCGCGATCTGCTATGCCTCCGGTTTCGCCGAGACCGGCGCCGAAGGCCAGGCCCTGCAACAGCAATTGCTCAAGGCCGCTGGCGACATGGCCTTGCTCGGCCCCAACTGCTACGGCCTGCTCGACTACCTGCACAGCTCCGCGCTGTGGCCGGTGGCCCATGGCGGCAAAGCGGTGGAGAAGGGCGTGGCGGTGCTGACCCAGAGCGGCAACTTCGCCTACAACCTGTCCATGAGCGACCGCTCGCTGCCGGTGGCCTACATGGCCTCGGTCGGCAATCAGGCGCAACTGGGTGTCGCTGAACTGATGGACGTGTTGCTCGACGAACCTCGGGTCACCGCCATCGGCCTGCACCTCGAAGGCCTGAAGAATGTGCCGGGTTTCGCCCGCGCCGCACACAAGGCGCTGGAGAAGGGCATCCCGATCATTGCCCTGAAAACCGGCGTGTCGCAGATCGGCGCCGAGCTGGCCTTGAGTCACACCAGTTCGTTGTCTGGCTCCGATGCACTGTACGACGCGCTGTTCGATCGCCTCGGGGTGATCCGCGTCAGCGGCCCGGTGAGTTTTGTCGAAACCCTCAAGGCCGCGGCCTGCGGCAACCTGCCAGCGGGCAACAGCCTGATCGCGCTGGCCTGTTCCGGCGGTGACGCCGGGCTGATTGCCGACTACGCCGAACGCAATGACCTGGGCTTGCCCAGGCTCGATGACGGTCAGGTGGGTGAATTGGCCCAGGTGCTGCCGAGCTACGCCAACCTGGTCAACCCGCTGGATTTCACTACGGCAATCTGGGGCGACGGTGAAGCCTTGAACCGCATGCTCGACAGCGCGCTGCGCACCGAAGCCGACGCGGCGATGCTGGTGCTCGACTATCCGGCGGAGTTCACCGGCGAGCGCAAGGAGTGCGACCTGCTGCTGGAACTGTACTGCGCGGCACTGGCGCGTCACGGCAAAAGCGGTTTCGTGACCTCGGCCTTCCCCGAATTGCTGCCGGCCCATGCCCGTGAGCGTCTGCACGCGCAAGGCGTCGCGGCATTGCAGGGCGTTGAAGACGGGCTGGCCGCGTGGGGCCGCATCGCCGGTTATCAGCGCAACCGCCAGGCCTTGCTGGCGCTGGGCGAATCGGTGTTGGTCCCGTTGTGCCCGCAAGCACTGGACGGTGAGGGGCGTTTGCTCAATGAATGGGATTCCAAACAGGCCTTGCGAGCCTTTGGCCTGCCAACGCCGAACGGCGTATTGAGCACCCCGCAGAATGCCCTGAAAGACGCCGAGTCACTGGGCTATCCGCTGGTATTGAAAGCCGTCAGCGCACAGCTGCCGCACAAGACCGAGGCCGGTGCCGTGGCGCTGAACCTCAAGGACGACGCGGCCTTGAGTGTCGCGCTGGACAATATGCGCGCCAGCATCAAAGCGTACGCGCCGGACGTAGCCTTCGACCAACTGCTGCTGGAGCCGATGGCCAGGCCGCCACTGGCCGAGTTGATCGTCGGTATCAAGCGCGAAAACGATTTCGGCCTCGCGCTGGTGATCGGCACCGGCGGCATTCTGGTCGAGCTGCTCAAGGACAGTCGCAGCCTGTTGCTACCGACCACCGACGGCGCGATCCGCAATGCCTTGCTCAGCCTGCGCAGCGCCCCCTTGCTGCAAGGTTTCCGTGGTCGCGAGTCGGCTGACCTGGACGCCCTGGTGACGGCGATCCGCGCGGTGGCCGACTACGCCTGCGAAAACGCCGCGCAATTGCTGGAGCTCGATGTGAATCCATTGTTGGTCGGTGCCCATGGCACGACCGCGGTCGATGCGTTGATTCGCCTCGGCCATGAGTGAGGACATGAACATGCAAAGCAAAACCTTGACCGGTGGCCAGGCGCTGGTGCGCCTGTTGGCCAACTACGGCGTCGATACTGTGTTCGGCATCCCCGGCGTCCACACCCTGGAGCTGTATCGCGGCTTGCCCGGCAGCGGCATTCGCCACGTCCTGACCCGCCATGAACAGGGCGCCAGTTTCATGGCCGACGGCTACGCCCGGGTCAGCGGCAAACCCGGCGTATGTTTCATCATTACCGGTCCGGGCGTGACCAACGCCGCCACCGGCATCGGCCAGGCCTACGCCGACTCGATCCCGATGCTGGTGATTTCCAGCGTCAACCACAGCGCCAGCCTCGGCAAGGGCTGGGGCAGCCTGCACGAGTGTCAGGACCAGCGGGCCATGACCGCGCCGATCACAGCGTTCTCTGCAGTGGCACTGACCGCCGAAGACCTGCCGGAATTGATCGCCCGTGCCTACGCGGTGTTCGACAGCGAGCGGCCACGCCCGGTGCACATCTCGGTGCCGCTGGATGTGCTGTCGGCGCCGATCGCTCGTGACTGGAGCAACGACGTGGTGCGTCGTCCGGGGCGTGGTCCGGCCAATGCAACGGCGCTGGATCAAGCCGTGACAAAACTCAAAGGCGCAAAACGCCCGATGATCATCGCCGGTGGCGGTGCATTGAATGCCACCTCTGAGCTTCAGGAAATCAGCAGTCGACTCGCTGCACCGCTGTTCACCAGCGTCGCCGGCAAGGGTTTGCTGCCGCCTGGCGCGCCACTCAACGCCGGTTCCTCGCTGTGTGTGGAGCCGGGCTGGAAGCTGATCGCCGAGGCCGACGTGGTGCTGGCGGTCGGCACCGAAATGGCTGATACCGACTTCTGGCGCGATCGCTTGCCCGTCAATGGCGAAGTGCTGCGCGTCGATATCGACCCACGCAAATTCAATGATTTCTACCCCTGTGCGGTGGCGTTGCATGGCGATGCGCAACAAACCCTCAGCGGTTTGCTCGAGCGTCTACCGTCCGACGTGCGCGACGCCAGCGCAGCCATTGCCTCGGTGGCCGCACTGCGTGAAGCGGTCAAGGCCAGCCATGGCCCGTTGCAGTCCATCCATCAATCGATTCTCGACCGGATCGCTGCGGAGTTGCCGGACAACGCCTTCATCAGCACCGACATGACTCAACTGGCCTACACCGGCAATTACGCCTTTGACAGTGCCGCCACCCGCAGCTGGTTGCACCCGACCGGCTACGGCACCCTGGGTTACGGCCTGCCGGCCGGGATCGGCGCCAAGTTCGGCGCGCCACAACGACCGGGGCTGGTGCTGGTGGGCGACGGTGGGTTCCTCTACACCGCGCAGGAACTGGCGACCGCCGTCGAGGAACTGGACAGCCCGCTGGTGGTGCTGCTGTGGAACAACGACGCGTTGGGGCAGATCCGCGACGACATGCTCGGCCTGAACATCGAGCCCATCGGCGTACTGCCGCGCAACCCGGATTTCACCGCCCTCGCGCGTGCGTTCGGCTGCACCGTGACCCAGCCGCAGAACCTCGCGGAACTGCAAACCGACCTGCGCCATGGCTTCACTCGCAACGGCGTCACCCTGATTGAGCTCAAGCATGCTTGCGTTCGCTGAGTTCACTGTAGGAGCGAGCACGCTCGCGATGGACGTCAACGATTACGCGCGCTGTCTGAATGACCGGGTTGCCCTAACGTTTTTCGCGAGCATGCTCGCTCCTACAGGGATCATGTTTATAGGAGGAAGGCCATGCGCTTTTCCGATCTGACTCAACGTATCGCCGGCGACGGCGCCGCCGCGTGGGACATTCACTACCGGGCCCTGGCGCTGCGCGAACAAGGCGAAGACATTCTGCTGTTGTCCGTCGGCGACCCGGATTTCGACACGCCACAGCCCATCGTGCAGGGCGCCATCGACAGCCTGCGCAGCGGCAACACGCACTATGCCGAAGTGCGCGGCAAGCGTGCCCTGCGTGAAGCCATCGCCAGGCGTCATCAACAGCGCAGTGGCCAAGCCGTTTCGGCGGATCAGGTCACCGTGCTGGCCGGGGCGCAATGTGCGCTGTTCAGCGTGGCCCAATGTGTACTCAATCCCGGTGACGAAGTGATCGTCGCCGAACCGATGTACGTCACCTACGAAGCGGTGTTCGGTGCTTGCGGTGCCGTGGTGGTGCCGGTGCCGGTGCGCTCGGAAAACGGCTTCCGCGTACTGCCCGAAGATGTCGCCGCGCGCATCACCCCGCGCACCCGGGCATTGGCGCTGAACAGCCCGCACAACCCGTCCGGCGCCAGTCTGCCGCTTGGTACGTGGGCAGCTTTGGCGGAGTTGTGCATCGCCCACGACCTGTGGCTGATTTCCGACGAGGTCTACAGCGAATTGCTGTTCGACGGCGAACACGTCAGCCCGGCAAGCCTGCCGGGCATGGCCGAGCGCACCGCGACCCTCAACAGCCTGTCCAAGTCCCACGCCATGACCGGTTGGCGCGTCGGCTGGGTGGTGGCGCCGCCATCCCTGGCCGCGCATCTGGAAAACCTCGCGCTGTGCATGCTCTACGGCTCGCCGGATTTCATTCAGGACGCTGCCGTCATTGCCCTGGAAAGCAACCTGCCGGAACTGCAGGCCATGCGCGAAGCCTATCGCCAGCGTCGCGACCTGGTGTGCGACAGCCTGGCCGATTGCCCCGGGGTGCGGCCGTTGAAACCCGATGGCGGCATGTTCGTGATGCTCGACATCCGCGAAACCGGGCTCAGCGCCCAGGCGTTCGCCGACCGACTGTTGGATCGCCACGGCGTCTCGGTATTGGCTGGCGAGGCCTTCGGTCCGAGCGCGGGGGGGCACATTCGACTCGGTCTGGTGGTCGATACCGAACCGCTGCGCGATGCCTGCCAACGCATTGCCCGTTGCGCCCGAGAACTGATGGAGGCCCAGGTTCATGCTTGATTACAAGACACTGTTTATTGATGGCCGCTGGCAAAAGCCGTTGGGGCAGGGCATCGCCCAGGTGATCAACCCGGCGACCGAAGAAGTGGCTGGCAGCGTGCCGCTGGGCGATGAGCGCGATGTCGACCATGCCGTGTCGGCAGCGCGCCGGGCATTCGATTCATGGTCGCGTACGCCGTCGAGTGTGCGCGCCGGTTATATCCGCGCACTGGCGGAACAGCTGCGCAATCGTGCCGATGAGATGGCCTCAGTCATCACCACTGAACTGGGCATGCCGGTGCAATGGTGTCGCTCGGTGCAGGTCGACGGGCCGATCCTCGGCCTTGAGCAGTACGTCGAGCTGGCCGGGCTGATGGACGAAGTGCGCGAAGTCGGCAACTCGCTGGTGATTCGCGAAGCGGTGGGCGTCTGCGCGTTCATCAATCCGTGGAATTACCCGCTGCACCAGTTGATCGGCAAACTGGCCCCGGCACTGGCCGCCGGTTGCACGGTGGTGGTCAAGCCGAGCCAGGAAACCCCGCTGCATGCCTTCCTGCTGGCGCAGATGATCGAGGACATCGGCCTGCCGGCCGGGGTGTTCAACCTGGTCAGCGGGCCGGGTTCGAAAGTCGGTGAAGCGCTGGCCAAACACCCGGACGTGGACATGGTGTCGTTCACCGGTTCCACCGGCGCCGGGGTGCGGGTCGCGCAAGCGGCGGCGCCTTCGGTGAAACGGGTGTGCCTGGAGCTGGGCGGCAAGTCGCCGCTGCTGATCGCCGAGGATGCGGATCTGGCTGCGGCTGTGCGCTACGGCGTGCAGGACGTGATGATCAATTCCGGCCAGACCTGCACCGCGCTGACCCGCATGCTGCTGCCGGCCAGCCGCTACGCCGAGGCCGTGGAGCTGGCGCTGGCGGAAACCTTGTGCCTGCGCATGGGCGATCCCCTCGACCCGCAAAGCTTCCTCGGCCCGATGTGTTCGGCCGGGCAACGGCGCACCGTGCTCGACTACATCAAGGTCGGTCAACAGGAAGGCGCACGGTTGCTGTGCGGTGGTGAAACACCGGCGGCGTTCGAGCGCGGGTTCTATGTCAGCCCGACGCTGTTCGCCGATGTCGACAACCGCATGCGCATCGCCCAGGAAGAAATCTTCGGCCCGGTGCTGTGCCTGATTCCCTACACCGATGAGACGCAAGCGATCCAGATCGCCAATGACTCGCCGTTCGGCCTGTCCAGCGGCGTGTGGGCCGGCAGTGCCGAGCGTGCCTTGCACCTGGGGCGGCAGATGCGCGCCGGCCAGTGCTTCCTCAATGGTGCGGCGTTCAATTATCAGGCACCGTTCGGTGGCTACAAACAATCGGGCAACGGTCGGGAGTGGGGGGAAGAGGGACTCAATGAGTTCGTCGAAGTGAAGGCGATCCAGGTTTGAAGGTTGGCGATTCAAACTGTTCATCACCCACGATGTTGCTACTCCACACCTTCAACCGATACGCTGGAAACAGTCTGAGGAACCACCATGAAAGTACTGATCATCCATGCTCACCCGGAGCCGCAATCCTTCACCGCCGCCCTGCGGGACCAGGCTGTCGCCACCCTTGAAGCCCAGGGCCACGAAGTGCAGGTCAGCGACCTGTACAAAATGAACTGGAACCCGGTAGCCAGCGATGCGGACTTCTCGAGCCGGGAAAACCCCGAATACCTGGTCTATGCCCTGGAACAACGCCTGGGCGTGAAGAGCCAGTCGCTGGCGGCGGACATCCAGGGTGAGCTGGACAAACTGCTGTGGGCCGATTTGCTGATCCTCAACTTCCCGATCTTCTGGTTCTCCGCCCCGGCCATGCTCAAGGGCTGGATCGACCGGGTGCTGGTGTCCGGCATCTGCTATGGCGGCAAGCGCTTCTACGATCAGGGTGGTCTGGCCGGCAAGAAAGCACTGGTGACCGTGACCCTGGGCGGGCGTGAACACATGTTCGGCGAAGGCGCGATTCACGGCCCGCTGGAGGACATGCTGCGGCCGATCCTGCGCGGTACGCTGGCCTACGTCGGCTTCGACGTGCTGGAACCCTTCGTGGCCTGGCATGTGCCGTACATCAGCGACGAAGCGCGCAAGGGCTTTCTCGACGATTACAGCCGCCGCCTGCAACACCTGAGCGACGATCAGCCGCTGGTGTTTCCGAAATTGTCGCAGTTCGACGAGCAGCTGTATCCGAAGGCAGCTGTCGAGGCGTGACCGACGGGGCCGACAGCGGGCAACGTTGAACTACACTTCACTGTTGCTCCACCCGATCGGCAGGCGTCACCTGCCATCCGCCAGTCGACCCAAAGGCTTGCCCGTTGTGGCAAGCCTGTCGGAGGTCATCATGAAAAGGTTTTCACCTATCAGCTTGTGCCTTGCCTTGTCGGTTTTGAGTGCCCCGGGATGGGCGCAAACGGTGGTGCCATTGAAAGGGCAAAGTTCGCAACAAACCCAGGCCGACATCAACGAATGCAACAGCATCGCCGCCAGCCAGAGTGCCTCGACGACTTCCACGCCTTCCGGCGGGAGGGTCAAGGGTGCGGCTGTCGGGGCCGCTGCCGGCGCGACCGCGGCCCAGGTGCGCGGCAATCAGCACGACGAGGTTTATGGTCGCGTCGATAGTGATGTGCAACAGGAATACCGCCAGAACCGCGCCAAGGAGACGGCGGCGGCCGGCGCGGTGGTCGGTGCTTCACGTCAGCGCCAGGAACGCCGGGAGCAATCGAAAACCACCCAGGCGAACACCGCGACGGCCTACACCAGTTGTTTGCAGGGCAAGGGTTATCAGGTCAACCCTTGAATCAGGTGTAGCTAACACTGTGTGAGCGAGCTTGGTCCGGGCGGCGTTCCGACGAAGGCGGGCTGACTGAGTACATATCCATTTTTTGGGTAACGGCGGCTGGCGGTTTCGCCCTTACGGCGAGTCCCTTTTGGCAAACGCCCCAAAAGGAACCAAAAGGTCTCGCCCCGAACGTACGGCCCCTCGCCAAGGCTCGGGGTTCCTTCG
>NZ_AKJJ01000103.1:0-31009 GCF_000282395.1 Pseudomonas sp. GM55
CCGGCTTGCCGGCGATAGCGTCCTTAAGGGCGCCATCGTCGGAACGCCGCCCGCAGCAAGCCGGCTCCTACAGTTCGAATCACCATTTGGTGGGCAATAGAGGCATTTGCCCTAAAGCCTGCCCCCGACAAGTCGATAACCCGGCATCGAAGTCATTGGCGATCCTCGGGATTGCCCGCCACCTTTTTCCAGAGAAGGTTCATATGTCCACCACCAAAGCCCGCGCAGACTCACTTTCGCTTCTGCTGTTTACCTTGCGCAGCGGCAAGCTGATGGCGATCAACCTGCTCAAGGTCAGTGAAATCATTCCCTGCCCGCCGCTGACCCGGCTGCCGGAGTCGCACCCCCACGTCAAAGGCATCGCCACCCTGCGCGGTGCCTCGCTGTCGGTGATCGACCTCAGCCGAGCCATCGGCGAGCGTCCGCTGGAAGACCCGAACGGCGGCTGCCTGATCGTTACCGACGTCAGCCGCTCCAAGCAGGGTCTGCACGTGCAGGCGGTGAGCAAGATCGTCCATTGCCTGACTACCGACATTCGCCCACCGCCCTTCGGCTCCGGTGGTTTGCGTGCCTATATCACCGGCGTGACGTCGGTCGATGGCACCCTGGTACAGGTGCTGGACATCGAAAAAGTCATCCACGGCATCGCTCCGGCACAAATCGAAATGGCGCCGACCGAGCTGAGCATGGAAGACGCCGAATTGCTCGGCAACGCGCGCATCCTGGTGGTCGACGACAGCCAGGTCGCCCTGCAGCAATCGGTACACACCCTGCGCAACCTGGGACTGCAATGCCATACGGCCCGCAGCGCCAAGGAAGCCATCGACTGCCTGCTGGACCTGCAAGGTACCGCGCAGCAGATCAACCTGATTGTCTCGGACATCGAAATGTCCGAGATGGACGGCTACGCCTTCACCCGCACGCTGCGGGAAACCCCGGACTTCGCGCATCTTTACGTATTGCTGCACACGTCGCTGGACAGTGCGATGAATGCAGAGAAAGCACGACTGGCCGGGGCGAACGCGGTGCTGACCAAATTCTCTTCACCGGAATTGACCCAGTGCCTGATCACTGCGGCCAAGGCGGTTGCCGAACAGGGTTATTGAGTGTTGAGCGAAGATTTCTGCTGGCTGATGCGGCGCGACCTCTCTGTCGTCGTGCCGCCCCCCGATTGGCCAGCCGGCCTGCAACTGAGCGAGTACCGCCCCGAACTGGGTGCCGCCGTGCATCGGTTGATGGAGTTCGGTTATCTCGATGGCGGCGGACGCGTAGCCGCGCTGGACATGTGGCAACGGCAGTTCGAAACCGACCCGGAATATGACCCGAGCCTGTGCTTCATTGCCTGGGATGCCGAAGGCGTGGTGGGCGTATGTCAGTGCTGGACCAGTGCCTATATCAAGAATCTGGTAGTGCACCCGCGGTTTCAGGGCCGGGGATTGGGGCGTGCGCTGTTGCTGCAGGCGTTCAAGGTGTTCCAGCAGCGGCGCGAAGGATTTGTGGATTTGAAGGTACGGGAAGACAATCATCGGGCGCGACGGCTATATGAAAGCGTCGGGATGCGTGCCGTTCGCCGGGAGCCGGTTCCGCTCTGACATCGCCATTGCGAGCAGGCTCGCGAAGAGGCCGGCACAACCACTCCAAAACCGTCAGGCATACTTCACCCTTGGCCATTGCCTATCCAAGGACACCGGAACCATGAAAGCAGCAACCCTGACTTTTCTCTGCCTCACCGCCATCGCCACCCAGGCCCACGCCTCAAGCCCTGATGCCTGGGCCACCTACGATAAAACCGTACTCGCCAGTTGCACCAAGGCCAGCGGTCTGAAGGATGCCAAACCCGTGGGCAACGCCGCGCAGTTCGATGACCGGGTCGGCTACACCGCACTCCTGCTCCAGGGCCAGTACCCGCAAAAGCACATGAAAGGTGCACAAGGCACCGAGCTGTGCCTCTACAACAAAAAGAGCAAAACCGCGTACGTCACCGAATGGGACTCCATCCGCCCGGCCAACAAGGCAAAGAGTGGCGCATAATTTGCTTCGATAGCGGCCTTTGCGGCGGCATTCTGTCGCCGTTTCATGCCCTGTGATACGAATCAACGCTCAATGAATACGACGTTTTCCTGCGTAGGCTGCGGCAAATGCTGCAACGACCACCATGTGCCCCTGACCTTGAGCGAAGCCCGGATGTGGGCAGCCGACGGTGGTCAGGTGATCGTGCTGGTGGAAGCTTTTCCGGGCAACGGCCTGGGTCTGCCGGTGCAACAACGGGAACATGCCGAACACCGCTCCGCGGCGGCACGCAGCGGCGAATCCGAGGTGTACGTGGCCATCACCTTCGCCGCCTACAATGTCGGAGCCTGCCGAAATCTTGACGAAGACAATCTCTGCCGCATCTACGAACGCCGGCCATTGGTATGTCGCATCTATCCGATGGAAATAAATCCGCACATTCCCCTGAACATCGCCTTGAAGGAGTGTCCGCCACAGTCGTGGGAAAATGGACCGCAGCTGATCGTCGGTAGTGAACTGGTCGACCGGGAGCTGTCGGAATTGATCCAGCTATCACGTCAGGCGGATCGCGATGACATTCTGATGAAGGACGCGATTTGCGCGTTACTGGGGATTCGGACGACAGCATTGAAGGGCGATGGGTTTACCGCTTATCTGCCGGACATGAATGAGTTCGCCAGGATTATCGATGAGTTGAACGGGCAGACATTGCCGCAGTGGAACAGCGAATGGCTGTTTCATGTATCGAGTGAGGATATTGCTGGCCAGGTGCTGGCGGCGGGAGCGCAAGTGGTAAGTGATGCGCCGGCCAGCTACGCATTCATTTCCCTGCGATCGGCCTGAAACACCCTCTCACGGTACAGCTTTCGCTGCACCGTGACTTTGCCAAGGATCAATCAACGCGCGGCAACCGCCAGGCATTCGACCTCCACCCGTGCATCTGCAATCAGTCTTTTAGCAGTAAACGTCGTGCGGGCGGGCAGACGATCTGCCGGGAAGAAGCGGCTGTACACCGCATTCATCGCAGTGAAGTCCTTGATATCTGCCAGGATGACCGTGCATTTAGCCACATGAGACATAGACGATCCGCTACGTTGCAGCGCGGCACCCAGATTCTCCATTGCCTGGGTCATCTGCGGGCCGATACCACCGTTCACCAGCCCGCCATCGGCCCCCAGCCCGAGCACACCAGACAAATAAATGGTCTCACCGATCCGCACCGCATCGGAAAACGGCAAGCCTTCTTTATTCGCAAAGTAATGTGGTGAGTCTGGGGCGGCGGGTGGCAGATAACGCTGCGTGATCGCCTGGTACTGGCCATTTTGCTTGAGACGTTCAAGGGCCGAATTCAGGTTATCGCGCAACAGGGTGTCGCTTTTTCGCACCGCCATGGCCACGCCACTGCCCAGCATGGGGTCCTTGAGTGCAGAACCGGCGAAATCGAAACCTTGCCCTTGAGACTGGCTTAACAATGCCTGGGTGATTTCAATGGAGTCTTGCAGGGTGGCATCAATCTCGCCTGCCAGCAGACTGTCGACCAATTGCCTGTTTAAACTGAAACTGATTACCGTCACGCCCTCCGGGGCCCAGCGGGACTTGGCGAATGCTTCACGGCTGGTGCCTGTCAGGACTCCGACACGCTTGCCCTTGAGCGATTGCACATTCGGCTCCAGGTTCGCACCTTTGCGCGCCACCAGACGGCTGCTCAGAGGGTAAAGGTCATCGGTGAAATCAACCCGCTCCCGACGCGCCGATGTGGCGGTCATGGGCATGATCACATCGAAACGGTCGGCTTCAAGCGCATGGATGTTGGTGGCGTAATCCTGGTCGACCCAGACACAACGGGATTTGAGCTCAGCACACAGCGCATTCCCTAATTCAATGTTCAATCCGACCAGCTCGCCCTTGTCGTTACGGCTCTCGAACGGCGGTACCAGGGCTTCAACCCCGAAGCGGATCTGTGGATCGGGCGCTGAGGACACACAGCCAGTGGTCAGAGCCACAAGCGAAAGCAGAGACAAGGTTTTTGCCAGAGACATGTTGGTGGCCTTCATTCAAAAATTCAGGGGCATGAATCTTTGAATGAAGGCCACCGCAGTTCCCAGAGGACGAATCGCTTATCCTTGTGGGAACGGTCTTTATCACACTACAAACTATTGCCTGCCAAAATTCCGGACGATCAGCGCTTGCCCATCGACCGGCGAGTCCCTGGCGGTGCCATGCCCGGGGTCTTGGTATGGCCGTTCTTGGCGCCATTCTTGTACCACGGCTGGTTCGAGCCCTTGACGGCCGCCAGCTCACCCGGCTTGAACGGGAATTTGAATGCCGGGATCCCGGCTTTGGCTTCGCTGTCGGCGCTGGAGTCGACGCTGTCTGGCAGCTCTGCCTGTACGTCGCTCAAAGCGTCGGCTACCGGCGGTTGTTTCGGGGATGTCATGAAAGCTCCGGGTGGTGCGCAAATTGTCGGGCCCAGTGAGCGAGCCGCGAAAGGCCGCAGTATAACTGGATGACGCCCGGCAAGCTGCAAGCTTGCAACGACCGCTGGGCGACTCGCACAAATCCCGCGAAGAATGTTAGCGTGCTCACCATTATCTCCGCCCGACGAGCTCGCCTCCCATGAAAAAGACTGTACTGGCTTTCAGCCGCGTCACCCCGCAAATGGTCGAATGCCTGCAACAGGATTTCGACGTCATCGTGCCGAATCCGAAAAACGGCGACATCAACGCCCAATTCAACGAGGCCCTGCCCCACGCCCACGGGCTGATTGGCGTCGGTCGCAAGCTCGGCCGCGCCCAACTGGAAAACGCCGCCAGGCTGGAGGTGGTGTCCAGCGTCTCGGTGGGCTACGACAACTATGACGTGGCGTATTTCAACGAACGCGGGATCATGCTGACCAACACGCCGGATGTACTGACCGACAGCACCGCCGACCTGGCGTTTGCGCTATTGATGAGCAGCGCGCGCCGCGTCGCCGAACTGGATGCCTGGACCAAGGCCGGGCAATGGCAGGCCACTGTCGGTGCGCAGCTGTTCGGTTGTGATGTGCATGGCAAGACATTGGGCATCGTCGGCATGGGCAACATCGGTGCCGCCATCGCCCGTCGCGGTCGACTGGGGTTCAACATGCCGGTCATCTACAGCGGCAACAGCCGCAAGACCGAACTGGAACAGGAACTCGGCGCACAGTTTCGCAGTCTTGATCAGTTGCTGGCCGAGGCCGACTTCGTCTGCCTGGTGGTGCCGCTCAGCGAGAAAACCAAGCATCTGATCAGCCACAGAGAACTGGCGCTGATGAAGCCGAGCGCGATCCTGGTGAACATTTCCCGTGGTCCGGTGGTGGATGAACCGGCGCTGATCGAAGCCCTGCAAAACAACCGCATTCGTGGTGCCGGGCTGGACGTGTACGAAAAAGAACCACTGGCCGAGTCGCCACTGTTCCAGCTGAAAAACGCCGTGACCTTGCCGCACATCGGCTCGGCCACCCATGAGACCCGCGATGCAATGGCCAATCGTGCCCTGGCCAACTTGCGCAGTGCCCTGTTGGGCGAGCGACCGCAGGACCTGGTCAACCCGCAAGTCTGGAAGGGCTGATGCAAAACGGGCAGGTGTTACCAGCGCCTGCCCTTTGCTCTCGGTAGCTCGATTAAAACATACTTCAAACCAACTAATACACACTTTGCAATTCAGCACATCACCCAACAACAGAACCACCCGCTAGAATCCATTACTTGAAAGGAAACTTTCCTTGACAATAATGGAGAACCGCCTTGAATTCATTTAACACCAACCAGACTATTAGAATCAGCAAAGTCACGATTCTGCTATTTGTCAGTTTTTTCGGACTACTGACAACTTACAACAACCTCACCGATTACTCCACAAACTACGAGTATCTCAGCCACATACTGAGCATGGACACGACCCCAAACCTACACAAGCACAGCTATAGAGCCATTACATCGCCCCTGCTTCATCATCGGATCTTTTGGCTGATCATTACACTTGAAATCATGTTTACACTCTTCTGCATACTAGGAACCTACTATCTTTACAAAAACATAAGTGCCAGCAAGGAAGCGTTCCACGAATCAAAAAAATTTGCAGTCATCGGATTACTGATTGGTCTCTTTATATATTACGTTTGTTTTCAGGCCATCGGTATCGAATGGTTCAATATGGACGAATCAGCCAAATGGAATTACAGGGACTGGGGGCGGCAAGCGGTTGACTTCATATTGTTATCACTGATCTATATTGCCTTGCGGATCGAGAGCTGAGAGCCGTCGCTCTCGCCCCCTCTCGGCTGAATCACGCCAACTTGCCAGTTCCCTGCACCAACGGCACTTTGGGTTTGCGAAACACCAGTACGTTCCCCGACATCACCAACACCAGCCCCAACAGTGCCGGCACCGTCCATTGGTAGCCTTCGACGAACGCTGACACGTTGAGCGCCACCACCGGAAACAGCACTGTGCAATACGCAGCCCGCTCAGGCCCCATGCGGCCGACCAGCGTCAGGTAAGCGGTAAAACCGATCACCGATCCCGGAATCACCAGGTACAGCAGCGACCCGATGTAACGTGCGCTCATTTCCATGTCGAAGGGAATGCCTTTGACCAGACACCACACCGAGAGCATCGCCGCCCCGTAAGCCATGCCCCAGGCATTGGTGGTCAGCGGCTTGAGACCGGCTTTCTGTTGCAGGCTTGAGAGCATGTTGCCCGCCGAGAAACACAAGGTGCCGCACAGGGCCAGGCCGAGGCCGAGCAGAGTTTCCGGGCTGGCGGTATGCCCGGCCAGTTCCGGCCAGAACAGCAGCCCCAGCCCAAGCAGGCCCAGTGCACCACCCATCAGCACATTGCGGGCGATTTTCTGACCGAAGAACACCCGCGCGTTGAGGGCATTCCACAGGGTAGCAGTGGAAAACACCACGGCCACCAGACCGCTGGGGATCCACTGGCTCGCGGTGAGGAAGCACATGAAGTTGACGCAGAACAGGCACAAGCCCTGAGCCAGGCAGATCAGGTGCCCGCGACGGTTCATCACTTGCAGGCGTCGGCTGAGCAGCAGGATCACGAACAGCACCAGCGCAGCGAGTCCGAAGCGATAGACGATCGACACGGGAATGGCCACCACGCCCAGTTGCCATTTCAAGGCGATCCAGGTGGTGCCCCAGATCAGCACGGTCAGCAAGTACAAAGAAAGGTTCATGACAGAGGCTCCTCAATAGGAACCCAGTGTCCTTCGCCACGCCTGGGCGCACTTGCATAAACTTGCGCTTTTGTCTGGCCACTGGCTGGCAGGCGCACCTCTACGGAGTAGGATGCAAGGCGTTGGATGCAGGTGTTAGAGAGCAACGATCATGGCTGCACTGGATACCCTACAAGTCTTTCAAGCCCTCAACCGCTCGCCGAATGCTCGCCTCGAGCACAGCGCCGAGCTCGGTGACGGCTTGTCTGCGGCCTTGTGGAGCAATCACCACGACGCCCAGGAATACGAAGCGCCCAGCCACCACACCTTGTCCTGCTATCTCGCCGGCGGCACCGGCACCTTTCGCCGCGACCAGCCCGGCAACAGGGGTGGGCCGGACAAACTGTGCATCCTGCCGGCCGATCACCAGTCAGGTTGGGTGATCAACGGCGACATTCGCCTGGCACACCTGTATTTCAGCCCCGAACAATTTGCTCTCGGCTGCGTCACCCTGCTCGATCGCGAACCACGGGAAATGCAGCTGCGCGAGCAGACCTTTCTCGATGATCCGCAGCAGGCGCTGCGCTTTCGGCAGTTGATCGCCTTGAACTGGGACGAGCCGGGCGAGCGTCTGCTCACCAGCAGCCTGGCTCACGAACTGCTCAGCCATGCCCTGCTCAGCCAGGTGAATGTGCGTCAGGGCCTGCGCCTTAAAGGTGGGTTGGCCGCACATCAGCGTCGGTATCTGGTGGAGTTCATCGACAGCCAACTGGGCGAGGCCATCAGCCTCGGTCAGTTGGCGGCGTTATGCGCGTTGTCGGAATACCACTTCGCACGAATGTTTCGCGAGAGCTTCGGCTTGCCGCCCCACCAGTACGTGCTGGCACGGCGCCTTGACCGGGCGCGGGCGTTGCTACGCACGACCTCGCAGCCACTGGGGGAGATTGCCCTGGCTTGCGGCTTTTCCAGTGCCAGCCACTTCACCAACCGCTTTCGCCAGGCCCTGGGCGCAACGCCCGGCGAATATCGACAGGCGTTTTTGCGCTAGTCCCGATTTTTTATCGCCTGTACGGCCGCCTTCGCGGGCAAGTCGGATCGCCGCACCGCCGCTCCCACAGGTTCAGTGCATTCCTTTGTGGGAGCGAGCCTGCTCGCGAAGAACGATGACGCGGCCTGTCGTCAGAACTCCAGCGTGCTGGACAGTGAAATCTGCCGCGAATCGCCCATCGACACAAAGAACCGGCTCGCCGCCGAGGTGTAGTAGGTGCGGTCAAACAGGTTCTTCACGTTGATCTGGAACTTGACCTTCTGCCCTTCGACCCTGGTGTCGTAGGTGGCAAACGCATCGGCCACGGTGTAGCTCGGCAACTCGAAATCATTCACCGCGTTACCTTGCCTTTCACCGACGTAACGTGCCCCGGCACCGACCCGCAACTGATCGCCGCCAACAAGGGTGCCAAAGTCGTAGACCGCCGACAGCGAGCCGCTGTTCTTCGCCACGTTTTGCAGTTGATTGCCTTTGTAAACCGGGTCTTCGGTGACTTCGGCATCGGTGTAGGCATAGCTGCCGATCATGCTCCAGCGATCGGTGAGCTGACCGCTCAAGTCCACTTCCAGGCCACGGGAACGCACTTCGCCGGCGGCACTGTAAATCGTGATCGGGCCTTCGGCGTTGGCCACCAGCACGTTGCGTTTCTTGATGTCGAACAGCGCAATGTTGCCGGTGACGCGCCCCGGCAGATCAAGCTTGGTACCCAGCTCCCAGGACTTGGCCTCTTCCGGCGCGATACTGCCGTCAAGTACGGTACTGCTGCCGCTCAACGGCGCGATGGTCGAGTTGGGTTTGAACGACTCGGTGTAGCTGCCGTAGAACGACAAGGCATCGGTGTACTTGTACACCAGGCCAGCACGCGGTACCCATTTCTGCCCGTTACTGTCGGTGTTGGCGTGGAACGGCACGCCTTTGCCGGCATATTGGTCGTATTCCTGGAAGCGCGCGCCGGCCACCAGAATCCATTGGTCGCTGAGGTGGATGGAATCCTGCAGGAAGACCGAATCGCTGCGCAATTCATCGGTCTGCGCGCTATCAGCCTCGCTGACGGTAGTGCCCGGCACTTCCTGACCATAGACCGGGTTCACGTAGCTGAACGTGGTGCGGCTTTTCTGGCGGATCAGGTCTTCGCGAAAGATCTTGCGGTACTCGTCATCGACGCCGAACAGCAAGTCGTGCTGCATGCCGAACACATTTACGTTGCCTTCAAGGCTGGCGGTGGTGAAACGGTCGGTGCTGATCGCATTTTGAGTACCGTCCATGCTGCGAGTCAGGGTGCCCTTTTGGGTGTCGATGGCGGTCACGCGCACCTGGCTGGCGTCGTAGGTTTCGCGGTTCCAGCTGTAGCCGAAATGGGCTTTCCAGTTGTCGTTGAGTTCATGATCGGCCTCGAAGTGATAGAGGTCCGAACGCCCTTCCATGTTGTTGAACGGCTCGTCGAGACGCTCGTTGCGCGAGATGTCCAGCGGATGGTTGGTCCGTGGATCGATCAGCGTGCCACGGTCGAAGGGCGTGAGGAATTCGCGGTGCTCATAGGCCAATAGCAGCTTGGTGCTTTCGCCGAACCAGGCCAGCGATGGCGCGACCAGGCTCTCGCGATGCACGCCGAAGTTACGCCAGTAATCTTCGTCTTCGTGATCCAGCACCATGCGGTAGGCCAGTCCGGAATCGCCGAGGGCACCGGTGCTGTCCAGATTGCCGCCGCTGCCGTTCTTGCCGTCGCCATAGCTCGAACCGCGCAAGGTCAAGGCGTTGTACTGCTCAAGCTCGGGCTTCTTGCTGACCATATTGACCACGCCACCCGGATCCTGAATGCCGTAGAGCAACGAGGCTGGCCCCTTGAGCACTTCAACCCGGTCGACGCTGGCGTTGAGGCCACGGCCCTGCACGATCGGCATCCCGTCACGCATGATCGAGCCATTACGGTTGTCACCAAAGCCGCGGACCATCACCGAGTCCTGAGTGCTGCCCAGGGTGTTGGCCTGGGTGATGCCGCTGACATTGGCCAAGGCATCATCGAGATTGCGCGGTGCCTGGTCGCGGATGACCTGGGCCGGGACGACATTGATGGTCTGCGGGATTTCCTGAATCGGGGCCGAAGAACGCATCACCGAAGAGGTCGGTGGCGGCTGGTAGCTCATGGACTCATCCATCACCGAGGTGATGGTAGTCGCGCCCAGGTTCAACGCACCTTCAGTCGGCCGTGGTTCCAGTGCAATGGTGTGGCCGTCGGTGCGACGGAACGTCAGCCCCGAACCGGTGAGCAGACGCTGCAGGGCCTGTTCGGCGCTCATCTGGCCATTGATTGCCGGTGCATCGAGGCCGTACGGCGCCTCATCGGTGTAGACGACGCTGATGCCGGTCACCCGGCTGAAATCACTCAGGGCCTGGGGTAGCGGTTTGGCAGTCAGCGAAAAACTGAACTGCGCACGCGGTTGGCTGCTGCCCGTCTCTGCGGCCAGCGCCACGCTCAGCGGCAACGACGCCAATGCCGAAAAGCTCAACGCAGACACACCCAACCATTGTTTGACCGAACCCGATTTTGCCCTGGACTTCATGACTCATGACCTGTGTAGAACCGCAACGGATGCGAATGACTCGCAGTTTCAGTCACTACACGGATGGCAATCGGGTTTACCTCAGCAAACATTTGAAAATATTTTTATTCATGGATATGTGGGGGGCTTGTCCGGCCCAATCGCGGGCAAGCCCGCTCCCACAGGTTTCATGTTGCTCCCCAAATTTGTGACCGACTCGAACCTTGTGGGAGCGGGCTTGCCCGCGAAGAGGCCAGCAGCTTTAACGCAAAATAATCAGATGCCCCAACACCTGATGCTGCTCAAACCCCAACACGCCCTGCAACGAACTCAACACGGCCTGCGGATTCCTGCTCGGAAAGCTGCCACTGACCCGGCGTGCTGCCAGTTCATCATTGAGCATCACGATCCGTCCCGGGTAATAGCGCCGCAGATCCTGCACCACATCGGCCAACGTCGCCTTGTAGTAATTGAGCCAGCCCTGGCGCCATGCCAATTGCGTTTCGCTGTCCACCGCGTGGAGTTTGTCCGCCAAGCCTTCGCCATAGACGACTTGCTGGCCGGCGGTGAGAATTTGCTGCTCGGCGTTTTTGTGCGCCGTCACGCCGACTCGCCCGGACAGCACCGTGACCTGTGCACCGCGGGGCTGCAAACGGACTTCGAACTGCGTGCCCAGGACCCGCGCCTGGCCTTTTTCCGCATCGACCACAAACGGTTGCCCCGTATGCGACACGCTGAAAAAACCGGCGCCGCGACGCAATTGCACATGCCGCTCGCCGCGACTGAAATCCACGGCAATGGCACTGTCGGCATCCAGTGTCACCTGCGACTGATCGGCCAGGGTGACGGTGCGGATTTCCCCCGGTGCCGAGACGAAGTCCGCGCCCAGGTCATCAATCCAGCGCGATGGCTGCCAGCCTGTGCCGATACTGATCATCAACAGCAGACACGCGGCCATCGCCAGCGCACCGGACCAGCGTCCGACCGTGCTGCGCCGCGACTTGCTCATTGCGTTGAGATACCCCTGCAAGGCCAGGGCGTCTTCATCGGCGAGCGTGCGCGCCGGTCCTTCGCTCAACTCCCACAAGACTTGCGCCTGAGAATAAGCCTCGGCATGGGCGGGGTCGGCCTGCAACCAATGACTGAAAGCAGTCTGGTCAGCGCTGCTGGGCCGGTCATGCAACAGACTCAACCAGACCAGCGCTTGCTGCTCCTGAGCGGGCGTCGGGGTGACGCGTTCGAAGTTGTTCACGGTGCTTTCCCTGGCGTACGTGTTTCGGGTTCCCGAAGGCTCGCCTTGCAGGCTTCGAGGGCGCGCATCATATGTTTTTCCACGGCACTTTGGGACAAGCCCATGGCCTTGGCGATCTCGGCGTATTTGCGGCCGTGAATGCGATTGAGCAAAAAAATCTGCCGCGTGCGCTCCGGTAACGCACGCAACGCAGCTTCGACGTGGCGCAAATCGTTGCCCGCCTCCAGCGCCGCTTGCGGTCCGCTGTCATGGCTGTCCGGGGGTTCCACCATCAAACCTTCGCTGGCCCGGACCCGCGTGCCTTCACTGCGCAAATGGTCGATGGCGATGTTACCGGCGCAGCGCAACAGGTAGGTGCTGAGTTCCTCGACTTGCACCAGCGGCCGCCGCCAGAATCGCAGGAACAAGTCCTGTACCAGATCAGCCGCCGTCGCCCGGCAACCGACACGCCGACTCACCAGCGCTTCCATTTGTGAACGCTGGGAGAGAAACACCTCGAGAAAGTGCGCACGGTCACCGCGCTGCTGGTCACGCTCTATATCGCGGGGTTCGGGAGGGAGAGTGATCATCGATTCAATACTGCGCGTACACGGTAATCGGACTGGAAACCGGGTGAGGCCACGACAGCATCAGGGGACCGGCAAGGCCACAATACTAATGATAAATATTCTCATACGCAAAAGGATCGGATGAACCCCTCTTTTGCGCCTGTTGGTTGCGGCGCAATGCCAATCGCTTTTGTGGCAGTGCTGACAAACACCTGAAACCAAAACGGGCCTGCGATGCAGGCCCGTTCTCATGGGAAGGTAAAAAGTGAATCAGGTGTCAGCCGTTAAGCGCCGCCTGTTCGTTTTCCAGAAACTCTTCTTCCAGCAGCCGGTCGGCATGGGTACCACTTTCGATGGGTACCACGTTGGCGCGTTTACCGCGCAATTTGCCGAACATATGCTCCAGCGCATGTTCAAGTTTGGCCGCTGCACCGTCGATCGCCTGCTCCATGGTGGAGGCTTTATGGGTGACGGAAACCGGTTGATGGCCCTTTGGCCGCGCCTCCAGCTGGCAGCGCATGTCGTGGGGACCCGGCTTGTCGCCGTTCTCGTCCCGCAGGTGAACCTCGACCCGTGTCAGGTCCTCTTCGTAGCGTTCGAGCGTGCTCTCAATGGTTGTACGTACCCACTCCTCCAGTCGTTTACTGCCTTGAATATGGTTATCGCTATTGACTTGGATTTGCATAGTTCATCCCTTATTTCAGCTAGCTCGCGAGAGGCCGGTCAGCTAAGCCCTTGGGCGTCATCACCGTGACCTCTTGGTTACACAATCGGTCTGTACGCTGAACAATTCAACCCCTGTAAAAAGATAAATTTTCATACACAAAAAAAGCCGGACAACGAGCAAAAGCGCTGTTAAGGTCGGGAGTTGGGTCGCCCTGCTCTTACGTAATAATTGCTCACATTTGCTGCTCCCCCAATGGGTGCAGACTGCGAAAAATCCCCGCTTCTTCCACCAGCCAGTCATGCACGGCACGCACGCCGGGATGGCTCAGCGCACCCGGCGCATAGAGCAGCATGTAACGTTTGTGGTTAGGCACCGCCAGACCAAAAGGCACGATCAATGCCCCGCGCTCCAGCTCATCGTTGAGCAGCGTTCGTCGGGCAATCGCCACCCCCATCCCGGCAATGGCCGCTTCGATCGTCAGGTGATTGCGATTGAAGGTATGCCCGCGTCGCACATCCGCCCCCTCGAAGCCGATGGCATTGAGGTAAAACTCCCATTCCGCGTACTCGTAGCTGCCGCGCCAGGCGGTGATGTCGTGCAGCAAGGGAAAGTGCATCAGGTCTGCCGGACCGTGCAGCGGCGGACGACCACGCAACAGGCCCGGCGCGCATACCGGAAAAATCTGTTCATCAAGCAAGGCTGTGGATAACAGGCCCGGGTAGCTGCCGTCGTTCAGGTCGATCGCCAGATCGAAGTCGCCTTCATGCAGCGGCACACTGCTGTCCTCGGCTACCAGGCGCAATTGAATGTCCGGAAAACGTTGCTGCAAGCGCGGCAGACGCGGCGTCAGCCATTTGCTCAGGAACGACGGGATCGAACGCACCCGCAGAATCCCGCTGATCATGCCGGCATCCAGTCGCCGCAATTCCGCGTCGATGCTGCCAAACGCCTCATTGACGGTAATGGCCAGGCGCTGCCCCTCGGCGCTCAGCTCCACGCCACGGGCGCGGCGGTGAAACAGACGAAAGCCCAGGCGATCTTCCAGTTGTCGGATCTGCTGGCTGACTGCTCCCGGGGTGATGTGCAGTTCCTCGGCGCAGCGAGTGAACGACAGGTGCCGAGCGGCACAGGCGAACACGTTCAGCCAGACATACGTCTGGGCGTGTAATTGACGGCTCATCGTTTAGTCCTGCTAAAGGATGTCTTAGGAAATTTCGTTGGTCACGTAGGACCTTGACGGGCAGTATCGCCGGAATTGCGCTTGCCCTACAAAAATGGCGGCGATTCCTCTTCCATTGCTTGTACAGGCTTTAGCATGGCTATCAGCGTTTTCGATCTCTTCAAAGTCGGCATCGGCCCGTCCAGCTCCCATACCGTTGGTCCGATGCGCGCCGCCGCGACCTTTGTTCAACAACTGCTCGAACAGGGTTTTCTGGCTGACGTGCGACGCGTGGAGATTCGCCTTTACGGCTCTCTGTCGGCGACCGGCGTCGGCCACGCAACGGACCGCGCCTGCGTCATGGGCCTGATGGGCGAATGGCCCGACCGCATCGATCCCGGCACCATCGACAGCCGCATTCACACCCTGCGCGAGACCGGCAAACTGTGTCTGGCAGGCGTTGCAGAAATTGCCTTCGACTGGCAACGCGATCTTCTGCTGCTCAACGAGAGCCTGCCCTATCACCCCAATGCCATGTCCCTGACAGCCTTCGGCGAAACCGGTGAATTGTTCGGGCAAACCTATTACTCGGTGGGTGGCGGCTTCATCATCGAAGCGGCCGAAGCCGAATCCGGGATCGCACCGGCCGGCGAAGTAGCGCTGCCTTACGACTTTTCCAGTGCTGCGGAACTGCTCAAGCTGTGCAACGAGCACGGGCTGCGAGTGAGTGAACTGATGATGGCCAACGAACGGGCATGGCGTGGGGATGCCGAGATCCGCCAGGGCCTGTTGCATATCTGGTCGGTGATGCGCGAATGCGTCGAGCAAGGCTTGCGCCACGAAGGCATCCTGCCCGGCGGCCTGAATGTTCCACGTCGAGCGGCGAAACTGCATCGCAGCCTGCAGGAAATCGGCAAACCGAATGTCATTACGTCCACCTTGTCAGCGATGGAATGGGTCAACCTGTACGCTTTGGCCGTGAACGAAGAAAACGCGGCCGGCGGACGCATGGTCACGGCGCCGACCAACGGCGCGGCGGGGATCATTCCGGCGGTGCTGCACTACTACATGAAGTTCAATGCCGATGCGTCTGACGACGACGTGGTCGCGTTCTTCCTGGGCGCAGCGGCTGTCGGCATCCTGTGCAAGAAAAACGCTTCGATCTCCGGGGCTGAAGTCGGCTGCCAGGGTGAAGTCGGCTCCGCCTGCGCCATGGCCGCCGCAGGCCTTGCAGAGGTGCTTGGCGCCACCCCGGAGCAACTGGAAAACGCCGCCGAAATCGGCCTGGAGCACAACCTCGGCCTCACCTGCGATCCGGTTGGCGGACTGGTGCAGGTGCCGTGTATCGAGCGCAACGCGATCGCCGCCGTGAAGGCCATCAACGCCACGCAAATGGCTCTGCGCGGCGACGGCCAGCACTTCATTTCCCTGGACCGGGTGATCCGCACCATGCGTGACACCGGGGCCGACATGCACGACAAGTACAAAGAGACATCACGGGGCGGACTGGCGGTGAACTGGGTGGAATGCTGATCACTTTGGAGGCACGTAGAGGTTTATTGCCCTGAAACGTGCAGAAAACGCGGTCCCTGTAGGAGCGAGCTTGCTCGCGAAAACCCCTCAGGCGCCGCGAACCTTCTGATTTGACGCGTTATCGTTCACGACCATCGCGAGCAAGCTCGCTCCTACAGAACTTGTTTTTTTGTCCGACAATTTTGTCGGCATGCCCCTTGCTACATCCTGGTTGGAACAATGATGACGAGATGGCCGATGGTCTGGCAGTGCGAACCAACCCGATCATGGCCGGTCAACAACTGCACGTTCAATCAGGCGGTGACGCATCATGGACAACCCTTTCCAGCTCATTACCGATGCCTTTGCAGCGGATTACCAGATCAACCTGAGCATTCAGGGCCTGGACGGCAGCATCATGCTGACCCTTTCCAACGGCGGCCGCGTGGTGGCCAAACGCATGATCAGCGCCAAACAACGCAATGACCCTCAACGCCTCAAGCGTCTGGTTCAAAGCATTCAATTCGGCATTGCCATCGAACAAGGCCACAGCGCCGTGGCCATCCTCGAAGCGATGACCACCGGCAGCGGGCGGACCTTGCCGCCCCCTCCCGTCAAAGTGCGGCCGCGCCCCACGCTCGGGCTCTAGATTTCGCCCTTCTCGACCTCTGGATGTTCACTGGAACCCGCACCGGTCTTGCGTTGCGGGTTCTCGATTTTCACCGAAGGAAATTGCGATGAAGCGTAACGCACCACCAGGATCGCAAACGCCAGCAGCAGAATCCCGCCGCACAGGTAGATGATCCCCAGGTCCGGCGGATTGTGGTGCGAAACGTTGGAAATCAGCAGCCGCGTCAACGCCGTAATCGCCACATAGATCAGGAAGCGCACGGGCATGTGGTTGGTCTTGAAGTAAATCCCGACCATCGCCCCCAGTTCCAGGTAGATGAACAACAGCAAGATGTCATCGATCTTGATGTGCCCCTCTTCGATCATCCCGAGAAACTCCATCACCGCTGCCCACGCGGTCACCGCACCGATGGCAAACAGCGCCAGGTAGTGAAAGGTTTCGACGAACAGATTGCCCAGGGACTCGGCCAGTTCATGTACGTTCCGCCGCAGTTTTTCGGCCCAGTTGATTTTCACGATGATGCTTCCTTAGGTCGGCTCGACCGGATGATGCGGGTTGGACGTGACGGTTATTCTGCATGCAGAAAAAAGGCCAGCCCATGATGGCGAGCCGCTCTGGATTGCGCGCCGTGGCGTTTGGTCGCACCTGTGCGGCGCCTCACCTGACAAATGTCGAATCCGGTCTACATTAAAAAGCCACTACCCAAAAGACAGGGATTCGCTTATCCTTTTCGCTGTATATAGATACAGTAGTCGAAATCGACAACCAATGTGAAGGCATGTGAGGTGGTGAATGGCCGTCGAAGTGGTATACCGCAGCAGCCGAGATCTGGAGCGCTTGTTCATGGATAAAGCCGAAGCTGACCGTCATGACAAAATGCTCGAACTGGCCGAATTGCTCGCTGAAGTGTTGCAAAAAGCCGTTCCGTCCCTGACCGAGCAGCAAGTGGAAGAAGCCGGGATCTACATGGCGAAGAATCGCGATGTGTTCGCCAAGGCGTTCAAGAGCCAGCCGGACGCCCTGTCCGAACTGCTCAGCGCACCGGTCGAAGTTGCAGAACCTGTTGCAGCAGCCGAGGTCGTTGAAGCCGCTGAGCCGGTCACCCCGGCCAAGCCTGCCAAGGCCCCTAAAGCCGCCAAGTAGGCAAAGCCCAAATTGAACAGGCCCTGAGTCGAATGGCCCAGGGCCTTTTTCATGCCTGTGGAAAACTCATGCCCCATTCAGCGGTACAGCACTTTCTCCGCCAATTCATCTGCCACCCGGGCGGGGGAGCGTTTTTCCGCTTGGGCGTGGGCGAAGACTTCGGTGAGGCGTGAGCTGATTTTCGACAGGTGTGCGGTGATGGTTCCCAGCTCTTCGCCCCGATGTTTGAGCGAAACATAGATCAAGCCACCGGCATTGATCACGTAATCCGGTGCGTACAGGATTCCGCGACGTTCCAGTTGGTCGGCAACATCAAGATGCGTCAGCTGATTGTTCGCCGAACCGGCCACTGCCGAGCAGCGCAGTTGCGTCACGCTGTGGCTGTTCAGCACCCCGCCCAAACCGCACGGCGCAAGAATATCGCAAGGTGTGCTGAGCAGTGCGTCGTTGGCGATGGGGTGAGCCCCGAGTTGCTCCATCGCCAGTTGCACCTTGCCGTGATCGATATCGCTGACCAGCAGTTCGGCCCCGGCGGCATGCAACTGTTCGGCCAGGGCATAACCGACGTTGCCCAGGCCTTGAATGGCGACGCGCAGGCCTTCGAGGTTATCACTGCCCAGTCGCGCCATCGCCGTGGCGCGAATGCCGGTGAATACGCCCATCGCCGCGTGTGGCGCAGGATCACCCGCCGCGGTGGTGCTGGTGACGTGTTGGGTTTGCTGGGCGATGCAATCCATGTCCGCCACTGAGGTGCCACTGTCGATGGCCGTGATGTAGCGCCCGTCAAGCTGATTGATACAGCGCCCGAAGGCTTCGAACAGCGCAGCGCGGTTGGCCACGTGAACCGGGCGAATGATGACCCCCACGCCGCCGCCCTGGGCCAGGCCGGCCAGTGCAGCCTTGTAGCTCATGCCTTGGGCAAGGCGCACCGCATCCTCGACCGCAGACTCGTCGCTGGGATAGGCAAGGTAACGACAGCCACCCAGGGCAGGCCCCAGGCGGCTGTTATGAATGGCAATGACCGCCTTCAACCCGGTGGCCGGGTCGACGCTCAGATGCAGCGATTCAAGGCGAGTGCTTTGCATGAGAGCGAACATCGTAGGGCTCCCGAATCACTTCTTGTAGTCGCCAGTATAGGCTTGCGCCCAAAAATTGCAGAAGCGCACCGGAATAAGCACGGCCACAATGCAAGCTTTCGGAAATAACCCGAAATCGCCCTTTTGCGGCACTGGACGAATGCCGGAGAGGGGGCTAAAACGAGGCATTGCCCGGAGATTTTGATGACCCCGCGCCAATCGTTCTTCGCCTGTCTGCAACGTTCACCGCCCGCGCTGTTCGAGGCGGCACTGTGGATGGCGGCCGAACACGACAGCGAGGTGGAGCCGCAAGCGCTGCTGGCCGATTTCCAGGCGTTGCAACAACGGGTCAGCGGCGGCTTGCCGATGCTGCCAGTCAGTGAACTGGCCCAACCGCTGTTGCGGCGCATGAACGACCTTGGCTTCGCCCAGGACGACTTCACACCTTTGCGCCCGCAAGTGGCACTGATGGACAAAGTGCTGGAACTTCGACGAGGGCAACCCTTGACGCTGGGGCTGATTGCACTGGAGTTGGCCAGGGGCCTGGAGATTCCCATGGTTGGGGTCAACTTCCCCGGGCATTTCCTGCTGCGGGTGCCGGGCGCCGATCATTTGCTCGATCCCTGCGGCGGCCGGCGCCTTTATCCCAACGATTGTCGGGAGTTGTTGCACCGCCAGTACGGCCCGAACATCAAGCTCAGCGCCGAGCACCTGGAAACCGCCGATCCGGTGCAGATGCTGCAACGGCTGTCGCGCAACCTGCGCCAGTTGTACCTGTCCCACGACGATGTCATCAGTGCCTTGATCGACGCCGATCGCGTCCTGGAACTGGGCAACGCCAGTGCCACCGACTACCTGGCCCGGGCCAGCCTGTACCAGCGGCTGGACTGTCCGAACGCCGAGCGTTTTGACCTGGAGCACGCACTGCTGCTCAGCGACGATCCGATCCAGCGAATTCGCCTCACGGACCGGCTGGGGCATCTGCCGCCGAACGCGATTGTTCACTGATCACCAAAACCTTGTGGGAGCGAGCCTGCTCGCGAAGGCGTCGTGTCATTCAACATTTCTGTTGCCTGACATCCCGCCTTCGTCGGATCGCCGCCCGGAGCAAGCTCGCTCCTACAGAGATGGTGTGAAGCGTTATGGGGTGTCTGGCTGGTTCGCCGGATGCGCCTTGATGAACGCCGGGTGCGTCGCCGCCAATGCCGCCACCCGCCGAATGCGCGGATAAGCCTCAAGTGAAACTTTGAAACGCTCGGCCGCGTACAGCTGCGGGATCAGGTAGACGTCCGCCAACCCAGGCTCCTGGCCGAAGCAGTAACCGTCATCACCGATCAACTGCTCTACCGTGGCCAACCCTTGGCCGATCCAGTGGCCGATCCACTCCACCACCTGCGGTTCGTCGTAGCCCGACTGGCGCAGCCGATTGAGCACGCTGACGTTGTGCAGCGGGTGCACATCGCAGCCGATCACTGCCGCCACGCCGCGCTCATGAGCGCGGGCAGCCAGGTCCCGGGACAGCAATGGCACCTGTGGATAACGTTCCTCCAGGTACTCGATGATCGCGGGAGACTGGATCAGCAATTCGCCTTCATCGGTGCGCAAGGCCGGCACGCGGCCCTGCGGGTTGATGCCCAGATAAGGCGGCTGCCGATGCTCGCCGCCCTGCGGTGCGATCAGGTTGACTGGCAAGGATTGATAATCCAGGCCTTTGAGCGCCAACGCGATACGCACCCGGTACGAAGACGTCGAACGGTAGTAGGTATAGAGTTCCATGCCCCGCTCCTCTCAGCGTGCCGGCAGCACTTTGCCACGGCATTCGCCGAAGCCGATGGATGCGAAACCATCGCGGATGCATCGTCCGCGCAGGATGATTTCGTCACCGTCTTCAAGGAATTTACGCACCTCGCCCGATGCCAGCTCGATCGGTTTTTTACCGCCCTCGGTAATTTCCAGCAGGCTGCCGAACTGACCGTTCTCAGGCCCCGACAGCGTGCCCGAGCCGAACAGATCACCGGCCTGCAACTGGCAACCATTGACGCTGTGGTGCGCGACCATTTGCGCCACGGTCCAGTACATGTGCCGGGTGTTGCTCAGGGTCAGGCGATGGGCCGGAAGGTTCTGCTCGCGCATGGCCTCGGTGAGCAGCAGGACTTCCAGTTCGATGTCGAACGCGCCAGCGGCCTGATCGCGCTTGTCGAGCAGATACGGCAGCGGCTGCGGATCGCCTTGCGGACGCGCAGGCTGGGCACGACGGAACGGCTCCAGCGCTTCGGCGGTGACCACCCACGGCGAAATGCTGGTGATGAAGCTTTTCGACAGGAACGGCCCCAGCGGCTGGTATTCCCAAGCCTGGATGTCCCGTGCCGACCAGTCGTTGAGCAGGCAGAAACCGGCGATGTGATCGGCAGCGTCGCCAATGGCAATCGAGTCGCCCATGTCGTTGCCCTGGCCGATCCAGATGCCCAGTTCCAGTTCGTAGTCCAGGCGCGCGCAAGGGCCAAAGGTCGGTTCGGTTTGACCCGCCGGCAAGGTCTGGCCTTTCGGGCGGCGCACGTCGGTACCGGACGGACGAATGGTCGACGCACGACCGTGGTAGCCGATTGGTACGTATTTGTAGTTCGGCAGCAACGGATTGTCCGGGCGGAACAGTTTGCCAACGTTCTGCGCGTGCTCGATGCCGACATAGAAGTCGGTGTAGTCGTTGATTTTCGCCGGCAGGTGCATCTCGCAATCCGCCGCCAGCGGCAGCAGTTTTGCGCCCTGGGCTTCGATCTTGCCGTGCAGGCTGCTCCCCTCGGCGAACAGTTCCAGCAAACGCTCGCGCAACGAGACGCGAGCCTCGCGCCCCAGCTCGAAGAAGGCATTCAACTGGCCGCCACAGGTGGCCTCGACGGCAGCCTTCGCGGCGCCATCGAACAACCCGGCCTCCAGGGCTGCTTGCAGATCAAAGATATGTTCGCCAATGGCCACGCCACTGCGCGGTGCCGAACCGTTGAGGCTGAACACGCCCAGCGGCAGGTTTTGCAACGGGAAATCAGCATGGCCGTTGGCGGATGCAACCCAGCTGCGAGTGATGGAAGTCTGCGTCATGGGTTATCTCCGGGTCGGGTCGAAAGTGGCGGGCAGCGTAGCCCAGCAGGCATCGTAAGTGTTTTGCAGTTGCGGGCAATCGAGAGCGAAACGGCTTGGTCGCAGCACCTGGCTGGTCTCGAACATGAACGCCATGGTGTTGTCGATTTTCGCCGGGGCCAGCTCGGCATTGATTGCCTTGGTGCAGGTTTCGCCGTCCGGGCCATGGGCGCTCATGCAACTGTGCAGGGACGCACCGCCCGGCACGAAACCTTCGGCCTTGGCGTCGTATTCGCCCTGGATCAAACCCATGAATTCATTCATCAGGTTGCGATGGAACCATGGTGGACGGAAGGTTTTCTCGGCCACCATCCAGCGTGGCGGGAAGATCACGAAGTCGAGATTGGCCAGGCCATGGACGCTGGTTGGCGAGGTCAACACGGTGAAGATCGACGGATCGGGGTGATCGAAACTGACGGTGCCGATGGTGTTGAAACGGCGCAGGTCATATTTGTACGGCACGTTATTACCGTGCCAGGCAACCACGTTGAGCGGCGAATGATTGAGCTCGCACGCCCACAACTGGCCGAGGAATTTCTGCACCAGGGTGGTGGGTTGTTGCAGGTTTTCGTAGGCCGCCACCGGGGTCAGGAAGTCCCGCGGATTGGCCAGGCCATTGCTGCCGATCGGCCCCAGGTCCGGCAGACGCAGCGGCGCACCATGGTTTTCGGCGACGTAACCGCGGGCTTGCGGGTCGAGCAGTTCGATGCGGAATTTCAGGCCACGTGGCAGTACGGCAATTTCCAGCGGTTCCAGTTCAAGCACGCCGAGTTCGGTGGCAATGCGCAGGCGCCCCCGTTCAGGCACCAGCAACATTTCGCCGTCAGCATTGAAGAACACGCGCTCCATGGAACGGTTGGCGCGGTAGTTGTAGATGCTGATCCCGGCCGGTTTTTCTGCGCCCGAGTTGGCGGCCATGCTCACCAGACCGTCGATGAAATCGGTCGGCTCGGCGGGAATGTCCAGCGGGTTCCAGCGCAGGCGGTTGGGGGTCACGTCCCCCAGCGGGCCGCCGGCCAGTTGCCGATCAAGCTTGACGAACGCCGGATGATTGGCCGACGGCTGAATGCGGTACATCCAGGTGCGACGCGCCTCGCTGCGCGGCATGGTGAACGCCGTGCCGGAGAACAGTTCGGTGTAGAGGCCGTATGGGGCTTTTTGCGGGGAGTTCTGGCCGACGGGCAGTGCGCCGGGCAACGCTTCGCTGCTGAATTCGTTGCCGAAGCCTGACAGGTAAGCCAGCGCTGGCATCGTTGAATCGGGGTTCATGGAGCCTCCTGAACAGGGAGTCGGCAATGCCGGTCACTCTTTGGAAGAGTGAGTGGCCTGCCCGGGTTATTTTTATCGTAATTCAATTACGCATAACGTAATTTGATTGGTATTGACCGTCAAGCTATAAAGACGCCCATTCGTCCCGGGATCCCAGCCACCATGGAAAAAACCAGCGACAACAACGGTAAACAGAAAGTCCGCTCGGCCGAGGTTGGCACCGACATCCTCAAGGCTCTGGCCGAGTTGTCGCCCTCGACTTCGCTGTCGCGCCTGGCCGAACATGTGCAGATGCCGGCGAGCAAGGTTCACCGCTATTTGCAGGCTCTGATCGCCAGCGGCTTTGCCGAACAGAACGCTGCCACCAACCATTACGGCCTGGGCCGTGAAGCCTTGCGCGTGGGGTTGGCGGCACTCAACAGTATGGACGTGCTGAAAGTCGCCGCCCTGCCACTCGCCGAGTTGCGCGATGACTTGAATGAAACCTGCTTTCTGGCGGTATGGGGCAATCAGGGCGCAACCGTGGTGCATATCGAACCGGCGGTGCGCGCGGTGACGGTAGTGACACAACTGGGCTCGGTGCTGCCATTGCTCAGTTCTTCGACGGGACTGGTATTTGGTGCCTACCTGCCGAAACGCGAAACCGAGGATCTGCGCGTGCAGGAATTGCAGTCCCATGCAGCCCACGCACTGGCAGACGATCGGGCCTATGCGGCCCAGTGCGAACAAATCCGTACACGCGGTTTGCACCATGTGCATGGTTTGCTGATGCCAGGGGTTGATGCCTTGTCGGCACCGGTGTTCAACGCGGTGGGGAAAGTAGCGGCCGTGATGACTGTGGTGGGGCCGACATCGTTGTTCCATGCCGATGAAAACGGTCCGGCGGCGCAGCGTCTGTTATCCGCCAGCCATGCGGTCAGCTGGCGCATGGGTTTTGAATCCACCGCATCCACAACTTGATTGCGGCAGCTGTGCCAACTAACGGGTTGGCACAACTACTTTTACCGAAACACTGATCAGCTCAGGAAATCCCGTGCAATTGCTGCACCCATCTCATTGAGCTCATCCAGTCTCACACCCTCGAAACGATATTGTGAGTCAAACGTGTACGGTTCGGAAAAAATCCCCAGATTCTCACTGAAGAATTTTGGAACTTCACCATCCTGCAACTTAAGGAAAAATGCCGACACCAGTGACTGAGAGTAAATAACCGTCGGATCGTCAGCCGAGGCAACTGCATTAATATATACCTTTTCAACATCAATCCCGCGACCACCAAGCCTTGCGTGCAACTTCGCCCGCACCAACTCCATTGTCAGTTGCTCCATGCCTTGAAACTCCATAATTAATAGTTATTAGCGTTTTAACGCCAAGACAAACATTGCCTTGACCTGGCGCCGTCGAACATTCTAATAACCCCCCCTGAGTAATGCACGTAATCGAGTATTTACAATTATTACAATTATTACACTTGTGCAATGACCCCCAACTTCTTTGCCACGGCCACTGCTTGAGTACGACGTTCGACACCCAACTTGCTGTGTATTCTTCGCGCGTGGGTTTTAACCGTATGCAATGAAATGAAAAGTTGCTCGGCAATTTGCTGATTGGAACTGCCCTGGGCAATAAGACCCAGTACTTCAATCTCCCGGGTACTTAGCGGGCTGACATCGGCGAGCATGCCCGCCATCGACTCTTCCCCGCGCAAACGGCTGAGCAAATTTGGCTGGCGCAGCTCCAGTTCACGCAACGCCTGTTGCCCATTACAGCGTTTCACCAGCACCAGGCCCGCCTCCAAAGCCGCCTTGGCCAGCTTGGGCTCAGCGGTCAGATCCGCCACTTCGCTGATCGCTAAATGCAATTCCGTTTCCAGCGCCAGCATGGCGTGCCTTTGCGCGTGATCGAGCAACGCCTGCAACCGATCCAGCGGCTTTTGCGTCTGTTGCAAATGCGTCTGCGCCAACACCAACTGGTATTCGATCCGGGCAATCAGCTGCAGCGTGGCCGGTGGCGCCTGGCGCGCACAAGGCCCGCGATAGTGACGCAAGACACGAGTCAGCGCCTCACGGGCCAATTCCGGTCGCCCTTGTTGCAACCAGAAATGGCTGCTGATTTGCAGCAGCACCCCGCGATACACCGTATCGGGAATCTGCCGCTGCTGCATCACGCGCTCGGCTTCGCGCAGACGGTCAAACGCGTGGGCGTAATCGCGCTGATTGGCGGCTATCTGCGCTTGCCCAAGAAAGCCATACAGCACGTGCTTGTCCTGGCTTTGCAGACAGTCCTCCAGGCCGGACTGGAAGAAACCGGCGGCCAACTCATCCTGTCCCTGACAGAGGGCCAGCCGTCCTCGCCGCAGGGCAATTCGCCCCAATAACGGCGTCGGTCGATCAGCCTGTCGGGTCAACAGTGCAAAGACATCTGCCAACAAACTCTCGGCGCGCCGGGACGCTCCGCGCAGCTCCAGCAACTGCGCGTGATCGAGTTCAAGCAGCCCTTCGAACAACAGCGAGCCCTGGGCGCGTGCCAGACACAACGCCTCACGATTGAACGCCTGTGCCACATCGAGTTCGGCGTTGAGCAACGCCTGCTGGGTCAGGCCCGACAGGCACAACAATCGCGCCGGCCAGGCATCGACGCTCAACTCGTCCAGCGCATCGAGAAAGTGCGCGCGGGCCGCCTCCATGCGGCCTTGCAAATGCAGCAACCAGCCCTGTTGCGCCTGCCAGCGCGCCAGCAGTTGCCGCTGCAGCGCCTCCGTAGGCTGCGGGGTAAATCGTGCCAGTTGCTCGATGCACACGGCGGCATGCTCGAAGCGCCCGGCAAACAACAAAGCGGCGGTAACCAGCCCCACCAATTGCGGCGTAACGAGGGTCAGCTCAGCATGCTGACGCTCGTGGAGATTCAACAACAGACAGACATTTTCGCGCCGGAACAAATGCTCAACGCTGAAATGCTGCAACAGACTGACAGCGACTTCGTACTCTTGAGCCAGCAGCGCCTGCTCGAATGCGCCTTGCCAGTCCTCTTCGGCGCTGAACCATTGGCATGCGCGGCGATGCCAGGATCGCCCGGCCGCGGTTGGTTCTTCACGCATCGCCCGGGCCAATGGCTCGAAGATCCGCAACCACTCGACGGAGTCTTCCCAGGGTTCAATGAAGCAGCCCATTTCCTGCAACGCGTGCAGCCACTGCGCGCCCTCCCCCGTACCGAAAAGATGCTCGCACAAGCTGGCGTTGAAGCGTGGCAGATGAACCAATACCAGCCAGACCTCAATCAACTCCGAGGGCAAGGTGTTGAACAACTCGTGTTGCAGATAATCGAGCAATGTTGCCGAACGCCCCTGCTCACCGGACCACGGGCAACCATTGAGTAACGCGATCCGCACGCCAGCGCACCAGCCACCGCTGCGCTCAACCACCCTTTTGGCAGTTTGTGCCGCCAGGGTCGGCTCGACATGACTGAGCAATTGCCCGACCTCGGCCTCGGTAAACGCCAGCGCCCGGCCTTCGTACTCGTACAACTCATCATCGAGCAGCAGCCGCGGCCAGTTGCAGGAGGGTCGTCGACGGGCGCTCAGCCACCATGTAACCGCCGGGCTGGCGGCGGCCAACAGGCGATCGAGCATCCGGTCGAGTTCCGGGTTGGGTGCGCGACAGAAATCGTCGAGAAACAGCCAGGTCGGCGTCTGTAATCGGGCCAGATGCGCCAGCAGCCCCGGCTCATCTGCCGAGGGCAGATCCAGCGCTTGCGTCAGACGCAACAGAAAATCGGCCGCACTCAACGACTGCCCCGCCAGCGGCAGCCAACAGACCCGACAGTGCTCCGGCGCTCGCAACAGGCATTCGCTGAGCAACGCGCTCTTGCCACTACCGGCCGGTGCACAAAGCAACTTCACCCGCGCAGCCGAGACCAGCATGGGCTCAATCAGCCGCTCGCGGGACAGATGATGGGACGACAGTCGGGGCAGGAAGCCAGGGCGGTCCAGACAGTGCGTCATTGCATTCATGGTCGTGCGCCTTTTTTATAATTCTGGCGCCACCCTAGACCCCTCCCGAGCGCTTGTTGAAGAAGTATTCAACACACTGATCGCCCCCTATAAAAAAGGTGACCATGAGGTCACCCTTTTGCGTAAGAGGATATAGGAAACCTACCTTACCCCCGTGCTACGCAAGGCCGCTGGTGTGTAGTCCCCCGCCTTTGCATCGATGTTGAACTCGAAGCTGCGCTTCTCTTCGTTCTTCATTCCCAGGGCGATATAGCGACCGGCAATCAGGTCATACAGCGCTTCGACGGTGTAGGCCGGCACCTGGTGATCGTAGTAGAACTGGGCATGACCTTCAGCGACGCGCCAGAGCTGGCCACGCCCGTCGTAGTGGTCGGCCAGCGCCACTTGCCAGCTGTCTTCATCGATGTACATGTGGCGCTTGGCGTACACGTGCCGCTCACTCGGCTTGACCGTGGCGACGACTTCCCAGACCCGGTGCAACTCATAGCGAGTCAGGTCCTGATTGATGTGCCCGGCCTTGATCACATCGGTGTACTTGAGGTCTGGCGAGTCGAGCTTGTAGCTGTTGTAGGGGATGTACATCTCCTTCTTGCCGACCAGTTTCCAGTCGTAGCGATCCGGCGCGCCGGAAAACATGTCGAAGTTGTCGGTGGTTCGCAGGCCATCGGATGAGGTGCCGACACCGTCATAGGCAACCTGCGGTGCACGCCGTACCCGCCGCTGGCCAGCGTTGTAGATCCAGGCCTTGCGCGGTTCCTTGACCTGATCGAGGGTCTCGTGAACCAGCAACACATTGCCCGCCAGCCGCGCCGGTGCGGTCACTTCCTGCTTGAAGTAGTTGAGGACGTTATCGTCGCTGCCCGGTTTCAGGTCGCTGAGCAACGACGGCACGGCGACCTCGTCCTTGAAGCGGATCACCGTGAAATCGCCATTGGACTGCGGTGTTGCCTGGGTGATGGTGCGCCGCAGATTGCCGCCGTGATACCGGGTCACGTGGTTCCAGATCACTTCCACGCCATTCTTCGGAATCGGGAATGCGTAGTAGCGATTGCCGGTGAAATTGGCCAGACCGTTACCGTCGTTGATCGGTGTTACGTTCAGCGCACTGCGCTTGGCCGACTCATAGATTTCAGCCGGTAATGCCACGGTACGGTGACTCGGGTAGACCGGAATCCTGTAGGTCTCGGGGTAGCGCTTGAACATCGCGATCTGGCCGTCGGAGAGCTTGTCCTTGTACTTGTCGACGGTCGCTGCGGTGATCACGAACAACGGTTTTTCGCTGGCGAACGGGTCAGCCAGGAAACCTTTGCTGTCCACCGCGCCCGCGTTTTTCGGGATGCCGCCGGTCCAGGCCGGAATCGAGCCATCGGCATTGCCGGCCTTCTCGGCACCGAGCGGCGTAAGGCTGGTGCCGAGCTTGTTGGCTTCTTCCGGCGACACCGCAGCCATCACGTTGGCGGCCAGCAACCCGAGGGTCAGCGCGCCCAATTGCATCATCATCTTGCGCATCGAAATCATCCTTTTCAGCCAGATCAGAAGTTCACGCCAAAGCTCAACGCCACGAAGTCACGGTCGGTCAGGGTGTTGAAGTCCCCACCGAAGAAGTCGGTGTAACTGAGGCTCGCGGTGTAGGTGTTGCGATAGTCCGCATCGACACCGAGGCTGATGGCCTTGGCGCCTTCGTTGAACAGGCCGTTGGGGCCAAAGCCGGCGACGTCGTGGGACCACGAGAGGTTGGGTCTGAAGTTGATCCCGGCGATGAGGTTGTTGTAGTCGAGGATGGCCCGCGCGCGATAACCCCATGAAGTCGAGGTCACGAAGCCGTCGGTATCACCGCCGAATCCATACTGGCCATACACCGAGTCGCGGCCGTAGCGCAGTTTGGTGCGAGCTTCCAGACCACCGACCCGAACCACCGCCGCCTCGCCCACCAGGGTCAGGCGATCCGCACCCGCGACCTGATCGATGAAGTGCGTCAGGGTGCTCTGGATCTGGGTCACTTCCTTGCGGCGGTAGCCTTTGTTGTCGGCCCCCGGTGACGTGGCAATTGGCGATGCTGCTCCGCCCGCGATCGGGTTGAGCAACGCCAGAGTCAGGTCATTGGTGTTGACCTGCACCGGGGCGTTGGGGCGGTAACTGATTTCCCCGTTCCACGCGGTGCCGGTGGATAACGTGGTGGAGAAGCTCGCGCCGTAGAGGCGGATGTCTTCCGGATATTCGAGGTAATACTGGCCGCGACCGAGCATCACACTTTGGGCCAGGCCTGAACCGGTGCCGGGCGCGATGCGGTTGGCGGTGGCGACGATCCCCGGAATGCTCGCCAGTGTACTGAGGCCGGCGGTGGTGGTCCCGACGCTCGGGCCGCGGCTGTGGTAGTTCAAGAAATACAGGCCGTATTCGGTGTCATCCCCCAGCCAGCGCAGCGCCGTACCCCACTGTCCGGAATCCCGGGCATCGCGGTCGCCGCCACGGGGAACGATCACGCCCTCCTTGCTGACTTCGAAGCCCTGGCCAAAGGCAGCCGCAATCGGCTGCAACGGTGCAATGGCCGGGTTGGCGACGGTGTAGCCCTTGTTGCAGCCGTCCGCCACCACATCGACACCAAAGAAAGTGCCGCAGTTATCGACCACCGTCTGGTCCCATTCCAGTTGATAGAAGCCTTCGACGGTCAACTTCTCCGTCAGGCCCTGGGAGGCGAACAGCATGTTGACAGGGATCAGGCCCTCCTTGATCTCGGCTCCAGGACGACGGAACGCAGACACGTCAACCGGGTTGATGCTGTTGATCGAGTTGCCGATGAAAGTGCTCTCCCCCCAACTGACCACCTGCTTGCCGGCGCGCACCGTGCCCGGCAAATCGGCGAGGGAGTAGTTGTGATAGACGAAAGCGTCGAGGATTTGCCCGCCTGAAGACTTGGCGCCCTCCTTGCGATTGTGATCGCTGATGTCCTTGAATGGGCGGCTCTCATCCTTGAGTTCGAAGTCGTACCAATACTTGCCACGCACAAACGCACCGGTGTCGCCGTACTTCAGTTCGAGGTCGTGAATACCCTTGAAGATCTTCGAGAAGGTTTCGCCCTTCTTGAAGTTCAATCGCCCGTCGTCGCCGGTCGAAGACTGGCCGGAACCGCCGTTGACGATGCCCACCAGGGATTTATCCGCGTCACGCATGCCCCAGCTCGCGCCGACCGACAACGAGGAGTCGAACGTCCCCTCGATTTCCCCGATGTTGAATGAAAGGGCCTGCGCCTGAGCGCAACAGCCTAATGCCACCGCAGCCGCCAACGCCTGCGGTGTGAAGATGGCGCGCATTGTTGTTTTTGTCATGCGTCTTCCCCGGTGAGTGACAGAAGGCCTCACCCTACTGCCGCCCGCCGAGGGCGATAAGCGCACCAAGGAGGTATTCGTGGTGTACCTCTAAAGGATGACTGGCACTGGGGCATCATCCAGGCGACGAACGCCCGATTCCTGACTGTTGCCCCGGCTGCAACAGTGCATGTCCGTAATTGGTATTTTTCCTGCGACACCAAGGGCTTATTCTTGCCTGGCTGCCACGGTAAACCACCGCAAGACACGATCTATCGGCCCGCGCAGTGATGAAAGATTTCAGATGAATCGAAGATTCGGTTCATCGCCCCGTGTTCACTGACGTTGATTTGTAGCTCCTGATCCAACGTCTTACCTTGGCCGCTGCGTTTGCAGCGGCCTTTTTTATGGTTCTTCACGCAATCCCGGGAAACTGTAGGAACGGCCGGTCGACGCTCGATTGCTGGCGATGGCCTCAAGCGCGCCGCGTTTATTCAGTTCGTAGGCGTTATCGTTAA
>NZ_AKJJ01000104.1:0-17780 GCF_000282395.1 Pseudomonas sp. GM55
TCCATGAGCCAAGACATTTTTGTATCCGTACTGATTCCCGCCAAGAACGAAGCGAACAACCTCAAGCCATTGCTTGAGGAAATCCGCGTGGCACTGGCCGATGAGGCTTACGAAATCATCGTGGTCGACGATGGCAGCACCGATTCGACCCTGCAGGAGTTGCGGCAGATGCGCCACGATGGCCTGGACACCTTGCGCATCCTCCATCACGAACGGTCGCTGGGGCAGAGCACCTCGCTGTACCACGCGGCACGGGAGGCCCGCGGGCAATGGCTGGCGACCCTCGACGGCGACGGCCAGAACGATCCGGCGGACATTCCCGGCATGCTGGCGCTGGTGCGCGGCGAACCGGGCCAGGTCGATGTGCAGCTGGTCGCCGGGCACCGGGTCAATCGTCGCGACACCGCGAGCAAGCGCTACGCCTCGCGCTTCGCCAACAACCTGCGCCGGCGCCTGCTCAAGGACGCCACCCCGGACACCGGTTGCGGCCTGAAGCTGATCGAGCGCGCGGCGTTCTTGCGCCTGCCGTACTTCGACCACATGCATCGCTATATTCCGGCGCTGATCCAGCGCCATAACGGGCGCATGATCGTGCACCCGGTCAACCACCGGCCGCGCACGGCCGGGGTGTCGAAATACGGCAACCTCGACCGCGCGCTGGTTGGCATTCTCGACTTGTTCGGGGTCTGGTGGCTGATCAAACGCACGCGGCTGAACACCATTGCCCAGGAGATCGAAGGATGATGTTGTCGCGTGAAACCCTGTGGCTGATCGTCGGCTTTGCGGGGCAGGTGGCCTTTACCGGGCGGTTTGTTCTGCAGTGGCTGTACAGCGAGTACAAGAAACGCAGCGTGATCCCGACCAACTTCTGGTACTTGAGCATCGTCGGCAGCACCTTGTTGCTCGCCTACGCCATTTACCGCCAGGACCCGGTGTTCATCGCCGGGCAGGCGTTTGGCTCCCTCGTCTATTTTCGCAACCTGCAGTTGATTGCCAAAAGCAGAAGCGTAAAGGAATAAACCATGCGTAGATCATTGTCGCCCAGGGTCGAATGCCTGGGCCTGATGCTGCTTGCCCTGTTGCTGATCGGCGCGGGAATGGGGCTACGCCAGGCCCAGAATGTGGATGAGGAACGCTTCCTCGGCGTCGCACTGGAGATGCTGCAAAACGGCTCGTGGCTGATCCCGCACCGGGCTGCCGAAATCTACGGCGACAAGCCGCCGATTTTCATGTGGACGGTGGCGTTCTTCACCTGGCTGACCGGCAAGCCCAACATCGCCCTTTACATCCCGGGCCTGTTTTCGGCGGTGACGGTCACGGCGATGGTCTATGACCTGGGCCGACGCCTGTGGACCCAGCGTACCGGGCGCAACGCCGCACTGTTGTACCTGGCGACGTACCAGACCTACAGCATCCTGCGCACTGGTCAGATCGACAGCTTGCTGATTCTGTTCACCTCCCTGGGCCTGTACGGTCTGGCGCGACACCTGCTACTCGGCCCGGCATGGCGCTGGTTTTACGTGGGCTGCGCGGCCATGGGTATCGGCGTGATCACCAAGGGTGTGGGTTTTCTGCCGGCGCTGTTGCTGATTCCTTACGCCTATGCGGTGCGCAAAGACTGGCCCGGTGTGGTGGCCATGCCCGGCGAGGCGCGCAAGTGGTTGCTGGGGTTGGCGCTGATGCTCGCGGCGATTGCGATCTGGTTGCTGCCCCTGGCCTTGTCCATCCTCTTCAATGGCAGCCCAGACGAAATTGCCTATGCGCGGGAGATCCTCCTGCACCAGACCGCGGGCCGCTATGCCGCCGCGTGGCATCACCGTGAGCCGTTCTGGTATTTCTTCACCAACGTGATTCCGCAGTACTGGCTGCCGTTGGTGCTGGTGCTGCCATGGCTGGTGCCCGCCTGGCGCCGTCAGTTGCAAAAACGTGACGGCCGGGTCCTGGTATTGCTTGGTTGGGTAGCGCTGGTGGTGCTGTTTTTCTGCATCAGCAGCGGCAAGCGCAAGTTGTACATCTACCCGGCGCTGCCTGGGCTGGTGCTGGTCGCTGCGCCGTTGATTCCGTGGATGCTCAAGCGCTGGTTCAAAAGACACCCGCGTTTGCGCCGGGTGTTCCCGGCACTGGTGGCGACCTGGTTCGTGTTGTGGTTCGCCCGTGGTTTCATCGAACCGCTCAAGGAAGGCACCAACATCGATCAGGTGCTCATGACGCAGGCTGCGACCATGACCCAGGGCGCCGATCTGGTGCTGGTCAACTGGGAGGAGGGGCACTGGTTGTTTGCCCGTCAGCCGATCGTGCATTTCGGCATGGACTATTCGTCCATCGAAAAAGCCGCGCTGTATCTGCGCGAACACCCCAAGGCCTACGCCTTGGTGCCGGATGACGTGCTGAACCAGTGCTTCAAACCCGAGGCGGCCCGTGAACTGGGTGAAAACTCCCGGGCGAACTGGTCGATCGTGGGGGCGGATGCCGACACCGGCAAATGCGTGCCGCAAGACACTGTCAAAGCCTATCGGTTTACCTGGAATGACCCGCATATGCCGGCGCAGGTGGCTAATCCCTGAGGGCAAAAGAGGTTCTTCACGCATTCCCGGGGAATTGTAGGAGCCGGCTTGCTGGCGATGGACTCAAATGCGCCGCGTTTATCCGGTTTACACGCGTTATCGTTAACGACTATCGCTGGCAAGCCAGCGCCTACAAGCGGCCTGTCATTGACTGGCGTCCAGCACCACGCGGTAGCGCGCCTTGCCGCTGCGCAGATGATCGATGGCTTCGTTGATCCGGCTCATGGGAAACATCTCGACCTGCGGCAGGATCTGATGGCGTGCGCAGAACTCCAGCATGGTCGCGGTGTTGGCGGGTGAGCCGACCGGTGAGGCGGACAGGACTTTTTGCTGGGGAATCAGGTTGAACACGTGCACCGGAATGGCATCGGGCACGACGCCGACAAAGTGCAGGCGACCCTTGCCGCGCAGGGTGGCAAGCATGGCCGTCCAGTCGAGGTTGGCGTTGGCGGTGACCAGGAGAAAATCCAGGGTGCCGGCAATGGCATTGAGTGCATCGGTGTCGGTCGAGGCGACCACCTTGTGCGCGCCCAGGCGCCTGGCTTCTTCCTGCTTGCTCAATGATGAGGTGAACGCCGTGACCTCGCAGCCCCAGGCGTTGAGAAAGCGCAGCGCCAGGTGACCGAGGCCGCCGATACCCACCACGCCGACCCGGTCGGTGGGCTTGATGCCGAATTCCAACAGTGGGTTGAACACGGTCGAGCCGGCACAGAACAACGGCCCGGCCAGCGCCGGGTCGAGCCCGTCCGGAATCGGCAGGGCCCAGGCCCAGTGCGCGCGAATGCGGTCGGCAAAGCCACCGTTGCTGCCGATGATGGTCGGTTGAACCGTGCGACACAGGTTATGGGAGCCTTCGATGCACGACGTGCAATGCATGCAACTGCCCTTGTACCAACCGATGCCCACCCGTTGCCCCATTTCCAGACCGCGCACTTGGGCGCCCAGCCGCACGATACGGCCAACGACTTCGTGGCCGGGAATAAACGGGTAGCTGCTGATACCCCAATCGTTGTCGATCAGCGACTGGTCGGAGTGGCAGACGCCGCAATATTCCACGGCGACTTCCACCTCATCGTTTCCCAACGGGCCGGGATCGTAGCTGTAGCGTTGCAGTGGCGCGCCCGCTGCCGTGGCGGCCCAGCCGGTAAAGGTAGTGAGTTCGCTGCTATCGCTCATGGGACACCTCCAGATCAGAAGTCAGGGGTTTTTGGCCGCTCGGGTGCAGCGGCGGAGCGAGGAAAGTGTAGCGGGTTGCCGGCGCTCCATCGGGCGCGACCCCGGATACTTGAAAATACAAAGGCGCCCGATGTGGACACAATGCAGATACATGAGCGCGGTTTCATGGCCCAGGTCCGACGTTCACAGAGAGATCAGCCATGTTTCGCAAATTGCAGCAGGTCGCCAGATTGCTCAGCCAGGGTGCCCGATTGATGGTCGGCGTTCCCGAGTACGACAACTACGTGGCGCAAATGGCCCGTAACCATCCGGGCGAGCCGGTCATGAGTCATGAGGCGTTTTTCCGCGAACGCCAGGAAGCGCGTTTTGGCCGGGGCAAGTGCAATACGCGGTGCTGTTGAAAGCGTTGGGCGTATGCGCGGGTCTTTAGTGGCCGACGCATACGCCCGCCACGGTCACTGTTCGAACAATTGGTGATTGGCCCGTACGAAGTCAGCCACCGTTTGCGGCGCTTGACCGGTGATCTGCCCGATCACGCCATCCACTCCGGCAAAGATCCCGTTCTGGTAATCGACGGCCACTTCCAGGAAGTGCTGGATGACAAATTCCGGCAGATCGTAGGTCTGCAGGTGCTGGCGATACTCCTCCAGCGTCGATGGATTGTAGGTGATGGTGCGGCCGACGATGGCGCTGATTTCCTCGGCGATTTGCCCATGGCTCAGTTCGACCGGGCCGCACAGCGGGTAGGTCTTGCCGATATGACTGGATGGTTGGGTCAGTAGCCTGGCGATCACACGGGCCTGGTCTTCGGCGGCAATCGGTGCGTGCCGCCCGTTACCGTACGGCAGCGTTATTTTGTTTTCCTTGACGATCTGATCCAGCACCCACGGGAAAATCAGCCATTCGGAAAAGAATGTCGGGCGAATGTGCACCACAGGCACGCCTGACCAGTCGAGTACGCGCTCGGCGATCCAGTGGTCGCGGGCGGCATGGCTCAGCGAGTCTTCGCGGGCGGAAATCTGCGACATTTCCACCACCACCTCGACGCCTGCGCGCCGTGCGGCATCGGCAAAGTAGGCCGTCGCCTGAATGTAGCCGGGGCGAACCGGGTAGCACAGGTACGCGCCGGTCACGCCATCCATGGCACGCAAGATGTCGTCGTGTTCCAGCAGGTCGCCGACAAAGATTTCGGCGCCCTCGTTCTGCAATGCGGCGCTGCGTTCGTCCAGTTGATGCACGAAAGCGCGCACCGCATGACCTTCGTTGAGCAGATGACGGACGGTATGAACGCCGGTCTTACCGGTTGCCCCGGTGATGAGGTAGGTACGTGGCTGCATGATGGAGTCTCTCTCTGTAAAAAAACCGATTGGATTGGATCAGCTGTCGAAGGGCGCGTTGTCGATCAGGTCGCAGACATTCGGGCAATCGAAGCCATGGATGTGGCGACGCCCGACATCCGCGAGCCCGGTGCCAATGGCCGTATGGGGTTTCTTCCTCGCCACTTGCGCAATGGCCTGGGTAAAGGCCGCTTTCATGCCGATGCGGGGGTAGAGCGCGAGTGTGTCGTCTACCAGCGAAGGGGTGATTTCATCCAGATGCAGCCCCATGACGTCGACATGGGCGCCCAGATAGATCAGGGCGATTTCCGGCTGTTTGCGCTCGGCGATGCCGGCGCTGGAGTGCAGGGCGATCGCATCCCAGACCTGTTCGGCTTTTGCCTGCGCATAACCGTTGGCCAGGACAAAACGACGGGCGGCATCGGCGCCATCGACTTCAAAGCGCTGGTTGGCGGCAAACTCGGGCGTCAGCCCCAGATCGTGCAGCAATGCCGCGAGGTAGACCGTTTCCCGGTCGTACTGCAAGCCCCGGCGCTGGCCGAGGAATTCGGCAAACCACCATGTCCGGTGCACATGATGCAAAAGCGCCCTGGAGTGGACGCGCTCCACGAGCAAAGCGGCTCTGCGGGCCAGCTCGGAGTCTGGAGCGCTGAAGCCGCCGATGTTGATGGGTGTATTCATATTGCCTCCCGGGGATGAAGATGACTTGACGTTCACTCTAGGGATCTGGCGGGTGGCACAATTGACTATTTACGGATGATTTGTGCCAATATTGGCGCCTTGAACCTGCGGGAGTCAGCCGTGACCAGCAAGACAAAACCCGGCCAGCCATCGATCGGCCGTACGCCAAAACGCATCGTGATATTGGGCCTGCCACCCGTGGACGGGCTCGATGTGATCGGCCCGGCCGAGGTGTTTTCCCTGGCGAATACCCTGCACGAGGGAGCCTTCGCGCCCTACGTACTTGAGCTGGTCTGCGCGGGTGTCGACCCGCAGATGGCGAGCAGCACCGGCATCGGGCTCATGGCGCACACGACCCTTGAGCACGAGCGGCATGCCGACAAGTCCATCGACACGCTGATCGTGGCGACGGGCTGGCAGGCCATCGATCAACTGGACGGGGCGGCCATCGAATGGATTCGCACGAGGTCGCAAAGCGTGCGACGGGTGTGCTCGATCTGTGTCGGCGCGTTCGCCCTGGCGGATTCGGGGCTGCTGGACGGGCGCCGTGCGACGACTCACTGGCGCATGGCGCGGGACCTGGCCGAGCGTTACCCCAAGGTGCAGGTCGATCCGAATCCGATCTGGATCAAGGACGGCAACGTCTATACCTCGGCCGGCATCTCGGCGGGCATCGACCTTGCCCTGGCACTGGTCAGCGAAGACTTGGGTGATGACGCCGCGCTGGACATCGCGAAAAACCTGGTGCTGTTCCTGCGCCGTCCCGGTGGGCAGGCGCAGTTCAGTGTCGCCCTGCAATCGCAGCAGGTTCCCGGTTCAAATCTGGATGAGTTGCGCCACTGGATCAGCGAACACCTGGGTTCACAACTGACCGTGGAAATCCTCGCGGATCGCTTTGCCACTAGCGTCCGAACTTTGATACGGATCTTTCAGCGGGAGTTGCAGACCACACCGGCCAGGTACGTTGAAGACGTTCGGCTGGAAGCGGCTTGCCGGGAGCTCGAACTGGGCGGGCGCTCGATGGAAGAGGTCGCACGCCGATGCGGTTATCAAAGTGTCGACGTGCTGAGGAAGGTTTTTGTCCGGCGCCTTGGGGTGAGCCCCAGGGAGTACGCGCAACGTTTCGCGCCAGACGCGGGTTCGGCCCGGCCGTAGGATGTCGAACTGTTCGAGACGCTGGAACTGTTGATCCGAGGGTTGCCTCAGAGCGCGAGATCGATCACGAAGGCGTCATTGAAATCAGGATTTTCGTTGATGCCATTCCTGGCATAGCCCCGGGGGTTGCAGACCACGCGGGTGTTGCCCACCCGATAATCAAAACTGCCATGGGTGTGGCCATGCAGCCACAGTGCCGGCTGCCAGTCTTTGATCCGCGCCTCGAGGTCCGAGACAAAGCTTGAGTTGATCGGCGAACCGGCAAACGCCGGGCTGATGCTCGACCGTGTCGGGGCGAAATGAGAGACCACTACCGTGGGCATGCTGCGGTCGCGGGTGAAGCAGTCTTCCAGCCAGGCGACCGTCTGCAGAAACACCAGTTGGGAAATGGCGGGCGTGAACAGGTCTGGAAAGTCGGGGGCGATCTTGATGTGGCTGAAGTCACGGATCAGTTGGGTTGCCAGATCGATACCCTGCGTCCGATCCTCGGGGCTGTCGAGCAGACGATGGTCAGACCACAAGGTGCAACCGAGAAAACGCACGCCGTCGTGGACGTACTCCGAACGCTCCAGAACGTGGATCTGCGTGCCTTGCGCCAGGCTGTTCAACTGTTCGTGGGTGGACACCAGGTCACTGCCATAAAACTCGTGATTGCCCGCCACGTACACCAGCGGAACCGGGCAGGCTCTGGCCCATTCGATGGCCTTGGCTGGCCGGGCGATATCCCCGGCGAGCACGACAATATCGGCATCCACGGCGGGAAAGGGGATCGCGTTGACAGACAGGTGCATGTCGGACAGCAAGGCGATGCGCATTGATCAACTCCGGCGTGTCTTGAAGGGGTAGGCCGTTCAACTTACGCGTTGCTGACCCGTTGTCACAAGCCTGCCTTGGCAACGGAACTGTCGGCGGATATGGGCGGGGCAGGCGACTTTGATGCTGGATGTACCGGCCTCTTCGCGGGCAAGCCCGCTCCCACAATGTTTTTTGGATACCCGTAGATGTTGCGCACACCAGATAACCCTGTGGGAGCGGGCTTGCCCGCGAAGAGGCCAGTACATCCAACAGAGATATTGGCTGACCCACCGCTCCCACAGTTGACCAACTTACTTCAAATACCAACCCCACGGCTGGTCGCTGACGTACTCGGTGACCTGCTTGACCTCCAGGTAATTGTGCAGACCCCATTGGCCCAGCTCCCGGCCGATGCCGCTGTGTTTCATGCCGCCCCAGGGCGCCTCGACGAAGGTCGGTTGCGAGCAGTTGACCCAGACGATCCCGGCGCGCAGCTGGTTGGCGACCCGGGCGCTGCGCTGCAAGTCGGCGCTCATCACGGCGGCGGCCAGGCCGAAGCGGCTGGCGTTGGCCATTTGCAGCGCTTGCTCTTCGGTCTTGAAGCGCTTGATGCTCAGCACCGGGCCGAACACTTCCTCGCGCCACAGAATGCTGCTGTGGCCCGGCTCATCGAAAATCGCCGGTTCGATGAAGTAACCTTCGGCCAGATGCGCCGGTCGCCGTCCGCCCGTGAGCAAACGGGCGCCGCTGGCCAGGCCCTGGTCGATGAAGCCGAGCACCTTGTCGTACTGGCCCTGGCTGACCAGCGGCCCGAGCAGAACCCCGGGCTGCATGCCGGGGCCAATGCTGATCCTGCGGGTCTCTTCCACCAGCCGCTCGATCAGGCGCGGGGCGATGGCTTCCTGCACCAGCAGGCGTGAGGTGGCGCTGCACACCTGGCCCTGATTCCAGAAAATCCCGAACAGAATCCATTCCGCCGCCGCTTCGACATCGGCGTCATCGAACACGATGAAGGCTGACTTGCCGCCCAGTTCCAGGCTGATGTTCTTGATGTCCCGCGCCGCCGCCGACATGATTTTCGCCCCGGTGGGCACGCTGCCGGTGAACGCCAGTTTGTCCACTCCCGGATGCTCGGTGAGCGGGCTGCCGGCGTCGGCGCCGAGACCGGTGACCACGTTCAACACCCCGGCAGGCAAGCCAATGCGGTCGGCGGCGGCGGCCAATTCCAGGGCGGTCAGCGGCGTCAGCTCGGACGGTTTCAACACCACCGCGGCCCCGGCGGCCAAGGCCGGTGCCACCTTCCACGCGGCCATCAGCAGCGGGTAGTTCCAGGGAATGATTTGCCCGGCGACGCCAATCGGCTCGTGGCGGATTCGGCAGCGGAAACGCGCGTCCGGCAACGCCAGCGGCTGGTCCTGCTGCTGGTCCAGTTCGCGGGCCAGACCGGCGTAGTAGCGAAAGCAGGCGATGGCGTCGCCGATGTCCCATTGTGCTTCCGGCAAGGGTTTGCCGTTGTCGCGCACTTCCAGTTCCGAGAGTGCCTGCTTGCCGGTTTCCAGTTCATCGGCCAATGCCTCCAGCCACTGCGCGCGCTCGGCGCCGCTGCTTTGGCCCCAGCCATTGTCGAAGGCGCGACGGGCTGCGCGCACGGCATGGTCGACGTCTTCTTCGGTGCCTGCCGCCACGCGATGGAAGGCCTGTTCGGTGGCCGGGTCGATCACGTCCAGATAGCCGCCCAGATCCGGGCTGACCCACTCGCCATTGATGTAAAGCTGATCACGCATGGTGCGACTCCTGGACGCCGGTACGGCGGTTTTGCAGATGGCGGGAAGTGAACAGCAGGGCCAGCGACACGCAGATGATCACCGTCGAAATCGCGTTGATCTCTGGCGTCACGCCACGGCGGATGGAGGAAAAGATGTAGATCGGCAGCGTCGTTTCTGAGCCGGCGACGAAGAACGCAATGATGAAATCGTCGAAGCTGAAGGTGAAGGCCAGCAGGAAACCGGCCATGATCGCCGGGCTGATCTGCGGCAGGGTCACCCGCCAGAAGGTGTCCATCGGCGGCGCGTAGAGGTCGGCCGAGGCTTCGAGCAAGGCCTTGTCCAGCGAATCGACGCGGCTGCGCACGATCACCATGACCAGGGCCATGGTGAACAGCGAGTGCGCGGCGATCACGGTGAAGAAACCCATGTTCAATTTCGGCACCGTCGGCAACCCGCTCGCCAGCAGCGGGTTGATCAGGTCGAACAGGCTGATGAAGGCGATCAGCGTCGAGATGCCGATGACGATGCCCGGCACGATGATCGCGCAATAGGTCAACGCATCGAACAGCATCCGCACTTTGCTGCCGCAGCGTTGCAAGCCGAACACCGCCAGGGTGCCGAACAGCGTGGCGATCACCGCCGAGCTGAAGGCAATCAGTGCGCTGTTGCCCAGGGCCTCCATGATGAACGGGTTGCCGAATGCGGTGCCGAACCATTGCACCGAGCAGCACTGAAAGGCCAGGCCGCTGCGCCCGGCGTTGAAGCTGAACAGCACGATCAGGGCAATCGGTGCGTAGAGGAACAGGTACAGCGATGTCGAATAGCTGCGCAGCCACATGTCACAGGCCTCCGTCGGCAGGGCGGCCGCCATAGCGCGCCACCAGTTTCAAATACACGCCGATGATCAGCAGCATCATCGCTACCAGCGTCATGGCCAAGGCACTGCCGAACGGCCAGTTGCGCGATTGCAGGAACAGGTCGACCAGCGCGTTGCCGACAAAGAACACCTTGCCGCCACCGAGAATCGCCGGGATCAGGAACTCGCCCATCAGCAGGATGAACACCAGCATCACCCCGGTGATGATCCCCGGCGCGGACAAGGGCAGGGTGATGCGCCGGAAACTTTCGAAGGCGCTGGCACCGAGGTCCGCCGAGGCTTCGAGCAGGCGCTTGTCGAGTTTCTCCAGGCTGACGTAGATCGGGAACACCATCAGCGGCAGGTAGCCGTAGACGATGCCGATCAGCACCGCCCACGGCGTGTTGATCAGTCGCACATCCTCAAGGCCCAGGCTGGCCAGCAGCGCCGGAATGCCTTTGCCGCTGAGGATGAAGATCCACGCATAGGTGCGGATCAGGAAACTGGTCCAGAACGGCACGATCACCAGGGTCAGCAGCAGCGAGCGGCTTTTAGTGACCTTGACCGCCAGGAAGTACGCCAGCGGATAAGCCGCCACCAGGCACACCAGGGTGCCCAGCGGCGCGAGCATCAGCGTGTTGCTGAACGCCGCACCGCGTGAGCCGAGGTTCAGGTAGTTGGCCAGGGTGAAGCCACCGGCGTAACCGCCCACGGCGCTGCGCTCGCCGAAACTGAAGACCAGGATGATCACCAGCGGCATCAATAACAGCAGCAGGAACCACAGGGTCGAAGGCAAGAGCATCAGCAGGGTGATGCGTCGGCCGAGGTTGCGCCGTTGGCGAACCTCGACGGCCAGGGCACGGCCCGGCTGCACCGTTTGCGGGTGGGCGGCGGCATTCATGGGTGACTCCTCAATGGCCATGGCTTAGCGATCAGGCGGACTTGAAGCGTGCCATCAGTTCGGCGCGTGCCGGGCTGGTCAGCGTGGCGGCAGCCCCGAACTCCAGCGGGCTCAAGGCTTCGGCGGCCGGGTACATGATCGGATCGTCGAGCATCGCCGTGGGCAGCAAGGCATCGACACGCTTGTCACCGCTCGGGTAGCCGTGGCTCAGCACTTCGAGTTTGTTGTGCTGCGGGTCGAGCAGGTAGTTGATGAAGGCATAGGCGGCGTCCTTGTGCTCCGAACTTTTCGGAATCGCGAAGAAGTCGCTCCACAGTTCGCCACCTTCCTTGCCGAGCTCGAACTGCATTTGCGCGTTGTCGCGGTGCAGTTGCGAGGCGTCGCCGGTCCACGACATCGCCAGCCAGGCATCGCCGCTGCGCATCGATGGCTGGATGTCGGAGTTGATCGCGAACAGGTGCGGCTTGACCTCGATCAGCAGTTTTTCCGCGTCGGCCAGTTCTTTCGGGTCCAGGGAATTGAAGCTGTAGCCGAAGCTTTTGAGGGCGTTGCCGATGGCGGTCAACTGGTAGTCGTGAACCATCGTCCGGCCACTGGCCGGGCCCTGGGCGGCGGCCCAGAATTCCTTCCAGCTGCTCGGGCCGTTTTTCAGTTTGCCGGTGTCGTAGAGCATGCCGGTGGTGCCCCAGTTTTTCGGCACCGCGTAGACCTTGCCGTCCACCGTGCCCTGGGCCATGAATTTCTGCTGGAACGCCGAGGCGTCGAAGTTGGGAATGCGCGACAGGTCCAGCGGCTCGATCAGGCCCAGCCCGACGTAGGTGCTGATGGTGTAGTTGGTCGGCACCAGCACGTCCCAGCCACTGCCGCCGGCCTGCAATTTGGCGAGCATTTCTTCGTTGGAACCGAACACGCTCATCGACACCCGGGCGCCGGTGGTTTTGCCGAAGGCGTCGAGGTTTTCCTGGCTGTGGTAGTTCGGCCATGTCGCCAGCGACAGGCGATCACCGAGTTTGCTTTGCTCGGCCGCCTCGGCGCTGGAGGTCAGCAGGCCGGGCATGTGGGTGGCGACTACGGCGGCGGCGAGACCCAGGCCGGTGCGGCCAAGGAAGTCGCGGCGACTGATCGAGCCGTTCTGCCAGCTGCGCAGGGTTTTTATAAATGTCTTCTGGTCCATAGCACGCTCCACATCCGGTTGATGAAACGAATCGATGATTTACAACGCCATGGCCAGGCCATTGGCGTGATCCCAGCCGACGCGCACTGCCGCGCCGTGTTCGAATGCATTGGCGCCGTGATCCAGATGGCGCGGAACACGCACGCACACCACCCCGAAGGCCTGGGTGCGGACGCGGTATTCGGTGGAGTTGCCCAGGTAAATGCGATCTTCGACGCAGCCCGGCAGCTTCACTTCGCGGGTCATTTCGGCGTTGGCCCCGGCGATGCTGATCAGCTCCGGGCGTACCGCAATGCAACCGGCGGCATTGGCGCTCAGGCCCTTGCCGGTGGGGGTGAGGGGGCTGGTCAGTTCCAGACCCTGCTCGGTACGCAGCACCACCGAATGGCCGTTGAGTTGGTGAACGGTGCCGTCGAACAGGTTGGACTCGCCGATAAAGTCGGCCACATAACGGCTGGCCGGGGCTTCATAGAGTTGTTCCGGGGTGGCGGTCTGGATGATCGAACCGTTGTGCATCACGCTGATGCTGTCACTCATCGACAGGGCTTCTTCCTGATCGTGGGTGACCAGCACGAACGTGATCCCGACCTCGCGCTGCAAGCGCAGCAATTCCGATTGCATCTCCTTGCGCAGCTTGCGGTCCAGCGCCGCCAGTGGCTCGTCGAGCAGCAACACCGTCGGCTTGTTGACCAGGGCGCGGGCGAGGGCGACACGCTGTTGCTGGCCGCCGGAAAGCTCGCTCGGCTTGCGCTGGCCGAAGCCGCTCAGGCGCACCATCTCCAGCGCTTCATCGGCCATGCGCAGTTGCTGTTTTTTGTCCGGGCGTGGCGTGCGATAGCGCAGGCCATAGGCAATGTTCTGCGCCACGGTCAGGTGCGGAAACAGCGCGTAATGCTGGAACACCATGTTCACCGGCCGCTCGAACGCCGGCACGCCGGCAACGCTTTTGCCGGCCAGACGCACCTCGCCGCTGGTGGGCTGTTCGAAGCCGGCGATCATGCGCAAGGTGGTGGTCTTGCCGCAGCCCGAGCCACCGAGGAAGGAATGAAACGAGCCACGCCGCACCGCGAAATTCAGACCGCCGACGGCCTGCACCTCGCCATAGCGTTTGACCACGTTGCAGAATTCGATGTCGCTTGGCGGGGTGTCGTTCACGCTGTTGTTCACGATGCGGGCTCCCTTGCAGTGATGAATCAGTGCTCGGGGGCCAAACTAGCAATCGGGGTTTTGCGGTGTATATATCCCTTGGGGGATAGAAGTAGATTGTTGTAGGAGCGAGCTTGCTCGCGATGGTCGTTAACGATTACGTGTGATGACTGGCTGAACGCGGTGCTCTTGAGTTCATCGCGAGCGAGCTCGCTCCTACACAAGGCTCGTCACTTGGTACGGATCCTCCGTCAACTCGCGAATGAACAACCCCAGCAACTCCGACTGGCTGCCAATGCCCAGCTTGGCGTAGATGTTCTTGCGGTGAATCTTCACCGTGCCGGGGCTGATGCTCAGTTGTTCGGCCACCGAGGCGCTGGAGTGGCCGCGCAGCAACAGTTGCACGATTTCCTGCTCGCGCCCGGTGAGGATGTGCGCGCCGAAGTGGTCGAAGGCTTCGCGGATCTTGAAGTCCAGGTCTTGCGCCGGGCGCGGTTGCTGGGCCTGGCGCAAGCGCCAGGCTTCATTGATGACCTGTTCGACCACCGCCTGCGCGCATTCGACCAACTGCATTTCGTCACGGCTGAACGCGCAGCTGGCGGTCGAGCGCATCAGGGACAGCACCGCCGTGGCGCCGTCGCCAAGGTCGACGAAAAACGCCACTTCCTCGGCCAGTCCGGTTTGCTGGTAATAGGTCAGGAAGTACTCGCCGAGGTAGAAATGGTCCGGGGCGAACTGGCGCAGACGCCACAGTCCCGGTGCCTGTCCGCGGGTGCAGGCCAGGTAGAACGGATCGAGCAGGTAAGGCCCGCACTGATAGTCGTCGACATACACCGCGCGCTTGTCCGCCGAGAACGTATCGAACAACGCCAGAGGCCGGTGATTACCTTCGTAGACAAACAACACGAAATGATCGACCGGGCAGATTTGCCGGATCCAGTGGCTCAACCCCGACAGCCGCGCATGCCCGGCAGGCAGGTCGAGCAGGTGGGCGACACCGGTGGTCCAGAGTTTCAGTTCCTTGGGGCGCATGGCGGCTACAGGCAGAAGAGGATGGCCTTTGGATGCACAAAGTACGCCATGGCGATATTGCCCTCGTGGAGCGCGGCGGTTGGCGGTGCGTCGTGGAGAAGACGCACCGCAACAGGGCCGGGTGTTACCGAGTGCTACAGGGCAGGTAGCAAAAATGATCAGGTGGAGCGGTCAGTCATGCTCCCGATCCACGTTTGCCGGTAGACGGCAACAGGATCGTCAGAATCCCGAGCAGCGGCAGGTACGAACACAGCGTGTACACGTACTCGATACCCTGGATATCCGCCAGATGCCCCAGCAGCGCGGCGCCAATGCCGCCGAATCCGAACATCAGGCCGAAGAACACCCCGGCGATCATGCCGACGTTGCCGGGCACCAGTTCCTGGGCGAAGACCACGATGGCCGAGAATGCCGAAGCGAGGATGAAGCCGATGATCATGCTCAGCACGCCCGTCCAGAACAGGTCGACGTAGGGCAGGGCGAGGGTGAACGGCGCGGCGCCGAGGATGGAAAACCAGATCACTCGCTTGCGGCCGATCCGGTCGCCGATCGGGCCACCAAAGAACGTGCCGGCCGCGACGGCGCCGAGGAACAGGAACAGGTACAGCTGCGAACTGGCCACCGACAGGTCGAACTTCTCGATCAGATAGAAGGTGAAGTAGCTGGTGAAGCTGGCCATGTAGAAGTATTTGGAAAACACCAGCAGCGCCAGCACCACCAGGGCGAACGTCACCCGCCGTTTCGACAGGCCGTGGGTGGCCTTGCTGCCTTGCTTGAGCTTGAACAGGTTCAGGTGGTTGCGGTACCAGCGGCTCAGGCCGTACTGCACGAGGATGGCAAACACCGCGAACAGGCCGAACCAAGCGACGTTGCCCTGGCCGTAGGGAATGATGATCGCCGCCGCCAGCAATGGGCCGAAGGCGCTGCCGGCATTGCCACCCACCTGAAAGGTCGACTGCGCCAGGCCGTAGCGACCGCCCGAAGCCAGGCGCGCCACCCGCGAGGTCTCGGGGTGAAAGGTCGACGAGCCAACCCCCACCAGCGCCGAGGCCACGAGAATGGCCGGGAAGCTGCCGACCATCGACAGCATCAGAATACCGATCAGGGTGCAGACCATGCCGGCCGGCAGCAGCCACGGTTTGGGGTGACGGTCAGTGTAGAAACCGATCCAGGGTTGCAGCAGTGAGGCGGTGAGCTGGAAGGTCAGGGTGATCAGGCCGACCTGGGTGAAGCTCAAGCCATAACTGGCCTTGAGCATCGGGTAGATCGAAGGCAGCACGGCCTGGATCAGGTCGTTGATCAGGTGCGCCAGGGCACAGGCACCGATGACACGCATGACCAGAGGGCTGGCCTGGCTGGCAACCGAGGCGGTGGGTGAGGGGGAGCTGAGGGTAGTGGTCGACATGGGCGAGGTTCCGGATAAAAACGCGAACTGCGAGCGCAAGGCGCAGCCAATTTCGGGGTTCGGCGTTATCCTAGGGGCCTCAAGGGTGCCCGTCTCGCGCAACTCGGGCGCTGACCATCGCAAAAAGGGCGTCATGATCAAGCCATTGCAGACATTCCTGGCGGAAATCGACCAGGGCGGCTGGAGTGTTCGCAGCAGTGCGACCGATTACCCGGAAAACTGGTTCATCCCGCCGCACTCGCATGAAAAGCATCAACTGATCTATGCCATCGAAGGCGTGATGGTGGTGCATGCCGCGACGGGCCAATGGACGGTGCCACCGAGCCGTGGCATCTGGATGCCGAGTGGAGAGGTGCACTCGATTCGCTGCGTGGGGGCGATCAAGATGCGCAGCGTTTTCGTGCACCCTGACGCGAGCCCGGATCTGCCCGCCGAAACCCGGGCGGTGAGTGTTTCCGCGTTGCTCAGTGAGCTGATCAAGGTCTCGGTCGATTTCGACTTTTCCGTCGATCCGGACCCGCGGGAAACCCGGGTGTTGCGGTTGATCCTGGATGAGCTGACGATCCTGCCGACCTTGCCATTGAACCTGCCGCAGCCTGCCGATCAACGTATCAACCTGATCTGTACCGCGTTGCAGCGTGATCTCGGGGATGGCTCGACGGTGTCGGACTGGAGCGCCCGGCTGGGCCTTGACGAGAAAACCATCCAGCGACGGTTCCGCAAGGAAACCGGCATGACCTTCGGCCAATGGCGCCAGCAAGCGCGACTGCTGCTGGCGCTGGAACGAATCGCCGTCGGGGAGAAGATCATCGACATTGCCGGCGAGCTGGGATACGACAGCCCGAGCGCGTTCACGACCATGTTCAAGAAGCAGTTCGGCAAGACGCCGAGTGATTTTTTCAAGTGATGGAAGAACACGAGGTGTGAATGATCGAGCGCTGCCCAACGTAAAGAAACTACCTAGTTCACTGCGGCAAATGCCGTAAACCATGGGGTTCGTCTCAATATCCCGCCGGCGGGGGCTGTCATAGGCTGTGGGCTTTGAAAACCGTTCGCCGGAGTCGTTATGCGTTTTTTTGAACTGATCACTTTTACCGTGCGCGTGCGTACCGTCGCCGATGCGTTGGCGCGCATCGAGGCTGCGCTGAATGACCCGAATGTCGGCGGCACGCTGATGGGGTGCTGGGCCTCGGAGATCGGTCAGTTGAACCAGATTGCCGTGTTGCGTGGCTATGCTGACGAAAGCCTGCGGCAGGCGGAGCGCGAGCGGTTTCTGTTGGGGGGCGAGGCCTTTGGCGTAAACGAGTTCATCAGCCATCTGCGCATCGAAAACTACACGCTGTTTCCCTTCCTCGAACCCATGAGCGCCGGCCAGCACGGTCCGTTCTATGAGTTGCGCGTTTACGACCTGGTCAGCAGCGGGTTGCCGCCCACCCTCGACGGCTGGAGCAAGGCCATCGAAGCGCGGACCGCCGAACAGTATTCACCGGTGTACGCGGCGTTTTATGCCACGGACGGTGCGCTGCCGCGCTACCTGCACATCTGGCCGTGGACCAGCCTTGAACAGCGCTTGCAGGTGCGCACCCAGGCGGTCGCCGACGGCGTCTGGCCGCCGGAAAACTCCGGCCCGCAACTGCGCGACATGTGCTCGACGATCTACCTGCCCGCGAAGTTCTCGCCCTTGCAATGACCTGGGCACGGCTCGACTGTGTAGGAGCTGGCTTGCCAGCGAAAGCGGCTGTGCAGCCGACAGCGCCGTTGAATGTGCCACCGTCTTCGCGGGCAAGCCCGC